>CAYSJP010000185.1:0-4845 GCA_964431395.1 uncultured Halobacteriales archaeon | reverse complement strand
ATCTGTTTGGCGAGACAGTCCGTGAGTACACGTTCCGTGACGCCATCGAATGAACCTCCGACCGAAACATACCCCGTATCGACCGATTCGGCAACGTCACTCTGCTGCGATATCGCACAGGACGTCCGCCCTCTATTGACCAACCGGGGTCTACCCGTGACATCCTCCGCGCCGTAAACCGTATCAAGCAAATCGCGATGGACTCGATCATATACTATCGGACAGAAGCAATGATACATTCCGGCGGGCGACGGTCCTGGCGGAGAGTATCAAACGTTCTGTCCGACGGTATATTGGGCGAGGAGCGAAGCGACTCGCCCCTTATAAAAAGGTGGCTCAGTAGAACTCCCGCACGAGATCCATCGCGTCCTCGGGGGCGCCGTCGGGGATGTCCGCCATGTTCGAATCGAGACCCTTCTCGGCGCCGTACCCCTTCGAGGTCTCGTCTTTGTACAGCACGCCCTGGTACTCCTTCCCCGAGTCGAGGATGGCCGTCTTGGCGTCCTCGATGTCGGCCGGGTCGTGATCGCTCTCGGCGGTGTCGACCAGCGAGTCACGGAAGTAGTCGTAGGTGTCGACGTCGTTGAACGTCACGCAGGGCGAGAACACGTTCACGAAGCCGAAGCCGTCGTGCTCGATGGCCTGCTCGACGATCTCGGTGTGGCGCTGGGCGTCGGAGGCAAACGACTGGGCGATGAAGGAGCCGCCGGCGGCGAGCGCCAGCGCGAGGGGGTTGACGGGGGGCATCTTCGGGCCCTCCGGGGAGGTGGCGGTCTCGAAGTCCTCGCGGGAGGTCGGCGAGAACTGGCCCTTGGTGAGCCCGTAGATCCGGTTGTCCATGACGACGTAGGTCATGTCCACGTTTCGCCGGACGGCGTGGACGAAGTGACCGGCACCGATGGAGTAGCCGTCGCCGTCGCCGCCGGCGACCATCACTTCGAGGTCGGGGTTGGCCATCTTCACGCCACAGCCCACGGGAAGGGCGCGGCCGTGGACCCCATGGAGGGCATATGAGTGCATGTACGTCCCGATCTTCCCCGAGCAGCCGATCCCGGCGACGATGAAGGTGTTGTCGGGGTCGTTGCCGGTGTTGGCCAGCGCCTTCATCATGCCGTTCATCGTCCCGAAGTCGCCACAGCCGGGACACCAGGTGGGCTGCTTGTCGGATTTGAAGTCGGTGAACCGGACCTCCGAACTCATGCTCGCACCTCCGTTTGTGGTCCACCGTCTTCAAGCACCGCTTCTATCTCGGCGGCGAGTCCGTCGGCCTTGTAGCGGACGCCGTCGTACTTGTTCACGCGCTTCACCCGCCGGAGAACGTCGCGCTCGATGAGGTCGGCGAACTGCCCAGTCGCGTTACACTCCACGACGATGACGTCCTCGGCAGCGTCCACCTCGTCGGTGAGGTCCGGCCGGGGGAACACGTAGGGGACGGAGAGAAACCGGATCGAATCCTCCAGCAGGTCCATGGCCTCGACCATCGCGCCCTCGTTGGATCCCCACGAGATGACGAGCGTGTCGGCGTCGGGGTCGCCGAACGCGCGATAGTCCCAGTCCTCGCGCTCGCGGGCGGTCTCGGCCTTGCGCTGGCGCTTCTCGACCTGGCTCTCGCGGACGCCGGTTTCCTCCGTCCGGCGACCGAGCTCGTCGTGCTCCAGACCGGTCGTCATGTGGGCGCCGTCGGTCACCCCGGGGATCGTCCGCGGGCTGACGCCGTCGGGCGTATCGGCGTGGGGCTGGAAGCGCTCCCGCTCGTCGAGCCAGGGTTCGAGGTCCTTGGAGTCGGTGACGAGCATCCCCCGGTCGATCTCCACCTGATCCATGTCGAAGGCGTCGGGTTCGAAGGTCTGTTCGGTCACCGCCAGCGAGAGGTCGCCGACCAGGTAGACGGGGGTCTGGTACTTCTCGGCGAGGTTGAACGCCTCGACGGTCTTCCAGAAGCACTCGTCGATGGTCGTGGGCGCCACGACGAACCGGGGGATCTCGCCGTGGCCTCCGTACAGCATCGCGTTGAGGTCGCCCTGCTCCTGCTTGGTGGGCATCCCGGTCGAGGGGCCCGAGCGCATGATGTTGGCGATCACCAGCGGCGTCTCGGAAGTGGCGACCAGCCCGAACGTCTCCGCCATGAGGTCGATCCCCGGGCCGGAGGTGGCGGTCATGGCCCGGGCGCCGGCGCGGGCAGCGCCCAGAGCGTGGTTGATCGCCGAGAGTTCGTCCTCGGCCTGCTCGACGTGGCCGCCGTAGCGCTCGATACGACCCTTGAGGTACTCCATCACGTCCGTCGCGGGCGTGATCGGGTAGCCCGCGTAGAAGCGACAGCCCGCAGCGATCGCACCCATGCCGATCGCCTCGTCGCCATTGAGAAGGACGTAGTCCGCGTCCGTGGTGGCGAGCGAGTACTCGATTTCGTCGGGGGCGTCGTTCTCTTCGACGTGCTCCTTGCCCAGGCGTGCGGCCTCTTTGTTGCCCTCGACGATGGACTCGCCTTTCTCCCCGAAGCGCTTTTCGAGGGCTTCGTCGAGGTTTTCGATCGGGAAGTCAGCCACGGCGCAGGCAGCGCCGAGCGCGACCACGTTGCGCATGATGGCGCCGCCGGCCTCCTCGGCGAGGCGCTTGAGGGGGACGTCGAGGCCGATCATGCCCTCGGGGGCCTCGAAGTCCGACATCATCGTCCGCTCGCCGTCGTAGATGATGACGCTGCCCTCGTGGAGTTCGTCCGTGTTCTCTTCCACCGTCCGCTGGGTGAGCGCGATCAACACGTCCAGCCGGTCGACGACGCTCCGGACGCGGTCGACGTCGGTCCGGATCTTGTAGGCGGTGTACCCCCCGCGGATCCGCGAGGCGAAATCCTTGGAGGTGAACACGTGTCGCCCCGCCCTGGAGAGCGCCTGCGCGAAGATCTTCCCGGTGGAGTTGATACCATCGCCGGCCTCCCCGCCGATGGCCCAGTTGAGGTCGTCCGTCATCCTGCGCGCGCTAACGCCCGACCGGTGAAAAAGGTTCTGAATGGGCCTCCCCAGATTGCCGGACAAATATCCAATTATTTGGCTTTTGAGATGCTATAATTGGCTGTTTAGTATCTAAACTAAATATTTTAACCCGATTATTCAGTAATTTCGTGTCCAGCCGTGGATACGAGACCACGGGTCAGCGGTCGGGGGGAGCGACGAATCGGGGCTCACAGGGATGGTGATCCGGACGCTCCACGTGCGCTGGCGGGCGCGGGAGGTATGTATCAGTGCGCGGCGGGAGGGGTCACCGGCGCGCGGCGGGACTCGCTTTCCTGGTGGCGACCGATATCGAAGCCGTCTTTTTCGAGACCGACCGAGGGCCGGGCAGTGAGGATCGAGTATCCGGAAGACCTCGACGCGGTCGTCTACGACTTGGACGGGACGCTGCTCCGGCTCGCGGTGGACTGGGAGCGGGTGGCCGCGGACGTCGGCGCGGTGTACGGCGAGGCCGGGGTTCCCACCGAGGGCGACGGCGTCTGGGAACTCATGGAGCGAGCCGAGGCCAACGGGATCGAGGCCGAGGTGGAGGCGGCCATCGCGGCGCACGAACGCGAGGGTGCTCGCGAGTCGACCCGGCTCCCCCCCGCGGACGACCTCGCCGAACTCGGCGTGCCGGGCGGGGTCTGCTCGCTCAACTGCGAGGCGGCCTGCCGGATCGGCCTGGAGACACACGGCCTCGCGGACCACGTCGAGGCCATCGTCGGCCGGGACACGGTGGGCGCCAGAAAGCCGGACCCGGAGCCGCTGCTCGCGGCCGTCGACGCGCTGGGCGTCGACCCGGGCGACGCGCTGTTCGTGGGCGACTCCGAGAGCGACGAACTGACGGCCGAGCGCGCCGGAACGCGGTTCTCCTACGTCGGCGACGGCCCGACGCATTTGGGGATCTGATAATGACTCGTGTAGCGTTTTACCGCTCCGACCGCCCGCAGTCGGGCGGTCGATGCGGTAATTGCCTACACGAGTCATTATGACGCCCTGACGAATCCGTGGATTCGAGACCCGGCCCGACCACCCGGCCTACTCGTCTTCGCCCCGTCGCGACCGCGCGTAGAGGAACGCCGAGACCGCAGTGACGATCCAGACCCCGGCTCCCACCCTGATCGCGAAGCCGGCGCGGGCGCTCCAGGTCGGCAGGGAGACGAACAGGGCCGCGAGCGCGACGATCGGCGCCCCGACGAGGATCGTCGTCACGAACGTGACCTGCATCACCCAGCCGTAGTCCACCCCCTTGGGGTCGTGGCGTTCGACCTGCTCGGGCACGGTGGCGTCTCCTCGCCGATCGGATTTACGCGTTGTGACCTGCGCCAAAGGGTCGCGACCGCGGGCCGGCAGTTCGTGAGGGTTGGCCGAGATGTTCACACGGGCCAATATGGTGGATTAGAGGACAAACGAGATGATGGCCAGAACGACGAATATGATTACAAGCCATTTGGCAATTTGCATGCTGAGTCCGGCAACCCCGCTTGCACCGAGAATCCCCGCAACGACCGCGAGTATCAGAAACAAGATTGCGAGTTCGATTAATCCCCCTCCAAACTGTAGGGGAGCTAACTGTGCTGATACCGACATATCCAAGACTGCTTGGCCAAGCACCATGTAGTAATACCCCGGGCGGGCACAAGTATTACTGTTGCATGGTACATCAGTCCACCAACAATCGAGGCTTTTCAAAATCCATCCGGTCGTCGTTGGTACTGCAATCCACCCGGTCACGATTCGTTCAATATTCGGTCGGCAAGAACGGGCGCGACACGCCTTCGAACGCCTACTCATAATGACTGTTGTAGGCAATTACCGTATCGACCGCCCGATGGCGGGCGGTCGGAGCGGTAAC
>CAYSJP010000184.1:0-4897 GCA_964431395.1 uncultured Halobacteriales archaeon | reverse complement strand
CGGCACCCGGCGGATGCACGCCCCCGACTACCCCGACCCGATCGTGGATCACTCCCAGCGGCGCGAGGAGGCGATCGCGATGTTCGAGGCGGCCCGGGGGGAATAAACGGGAGCGAGTAAATCACCCCTGGGGAGTCGTGGCTCCTGTGGGGGTATCTCCGCCACACTAGTCAGCGAGAGGTACCGGTCAAGAAGCGAGTTCGAACGCCCCCGAGTCGGCATTGAGTCGTTCCTGGTGGTCCCGCGTGGTACGATCCGGTCGGCTCGACTCTTTGAACTCCTCCTTGAGCGAGCGGAGCGCATCGGTGGCTTCCGGGAAGTCGGATGTGGATTCTTCGATCAGCTCTAACCCCTCCTCGCACCACGATACTGCCTCCGCATACTCGTCTTGGCGGGCTGCGAGCCGCGCGAGACTCTCTGCCGTCTTGAGCGCA
The DNA here is from genome assembly GCA_964431395.1 of uncultured Halobacteriales archaeon. Classification (GTDB taxonomy): domain Archaea; phylum Halobacteriota; class Halobacteria; order Halobacteriales; family Hikarchaeaceae; genus CAYSJP01. The sequence continues at coordinate 4,463 of CAYSJP010000184.1, read as the reverse complement.
TCCGTTGTGGCTCCAATATCGACGTGTAACTCGAACGCTCGGGCTAGGAACGACCTCGCACGCTCGTGGTCCTCGCGGTGCACAGCCACTACGCCGAGATTACCGAGGCTCATAGCCTCGCCGCGTCGGTCACCGATGTCGCGTTTGATATCCAGGCTCCGGCAGAGATACTCCTCGGCAGCGTCGAGATCACCGCGCTGTCCGGCTGCCGCGCCGAGATTATTGAGGCTCATGGCCTCGCCGTGTCGGTCGTCGATGTCACGTTTGATGTCGAGGCTCTGTTGGTGATACTCCTCGGCAGCGTCGAGATCACCGCCCCGTTGGACCACTACTCCGAGATTACCGAGAGTCTCGGCTTCGCCGTGCCGGTCACCGATGTCGCGTGCGGTGGCTAGGCTCTTCAAGTAGTGCTCCTCGGCTTCGTCTAGATTCCCCGTCCTCCGCGCGATATCGCCGAGCCGTTCATGACACGTTCTCCTGAGCGCGTCCGCTCCCACGTTCTCGCCGACTGAAAGGCCCGCTTTCAGCGTCTCTCGCGCCACGTCGAAATCGTCCTGCCAGTGTTCGAGGTCCCGATCGTAGAGCCCCAGCAACGTCTCGCGGATCTCCTCCGAAACGAGGTCGGGCTCCGATTCGGAGACGTGCCGGAATATCTCCGAGACCCCAAGCTGGCGTTCCATACCGAGATCGGACACGAGGTTGGCGAGTTTCGGCAACACGGGAACCACCGCCTCGACGTTCGCCCGCGCGATCCTGGCGAGTGCCGAAACGGCCGCCTCGCGGTCCTCGGCGGACTCCGAATCGAGGAGGTCCAGGATCTTCGCGCCGAGTTCGAGACGCACCGGGACGGACTCGTCGGCACCGAGACCCGCCGATCGCTCCCGAACGAGGAGGTTCGTGATACCCGCGATTTCCTGCATCGTATCCGCACGCCCCGGGTCCCGGTCATCGTCAGCTACGAGATCGTCGAGGTCCTCACTCAGGTCCGCCTCGGATTTGCGCTCCGGCCGGGGGGCGTCCTCGTAGCGCCGTATCTTTTCGGGCTTGTCCATGTTCGCGTAGATCGCCTGAAGCATCCCCCTCGCGTCGAGCAGGCCGAGTTCCTCGACGACGTAGATGCCGTACTCCGTTAGCCCGTGGAACGTCGAGGGGCGGTCGCGGCTGCGCTTCTCGGGTTCGAGTTCGTACGCGTCGACCAGGCCCCGTTCTTGCAGCCGTCCGATGTGCTCGTGGATCGTGCTCCTGCCCTTCGGAATCGCGTGGTCCAGTTCCTCCAGCGATGGGAGGTTCTCCGGGTGCGCGAGGATGTACTGGACGATCAAATACCGCGTCTCCTGGGTGATGAAATGGTGGAGGTCGGTCTCCTCGGCGAACGGCTCCTCCATCGGATCGTGCATACCCCTCCTAATCCCCTCCGTGGACATAAAATTCGGGATAGCCGAATCGGTTGTATTTTGTTGTAGCCGAACCGGATCGGAGTAATTAAGTCCGTTGCTGTCGATGCTGTCCGCATGGGAAAGCCGCCGGAGGTGCCCGACTCCGCTCCCGATACCGCCGATGTCGCCGAGACGATCCGGGAGGCGACCAACGACATCGACTTCGGTCCGGCGTTCGTGAACGAACTCCTGTTGTTCTTCCGGGAGAACGCCAGGGACCTGTTCAGCGGGCAGACGACGTTTTTTATTCTCGGCAGTTATGGGACGTATCCGATACGCCGGCTTCAGTTCGTCGAGCGCGAACTCAACAGCAGGCGGATGACGTACGCGTTTGTTCTCTGTGACCTGCTCGATCCGGACGAACTCGAAGCGTACTGGGGAACCGGCGGGACGCGATCGGACTCGTCGGATGAGGGGAGCGCAGATAGCGGCGAGGGTGATACCCCGGATGGCGAAGGGGACGGACCGATGTCACACTGCCAGTTTTACCTGCTCGCCAGGTACAGCGATTACATCGTCCCAGTCTTCGAGGGGCGGCACGCTGGACCGTCGGTCGAACTAGGGGAACTCCGCAACAACTTCTTCGGGAAATCGCACGTCTTCACCCGGGCGTACACGCGTCTTGACGAAGTCGGCGTGGACTCACTGGCAGACGAGGACCCTGAAGAACTCGAACTCGCCGCGGGCGACAGGATCGGGCCCGACATTGATCTCGCGAATCCGTATAGCCGACCCCAGGAGGACCTGTTCACGCTTTTTGATTCGGAGGGTCGTCTCTATCCGTGGACGTATCGCCGCGACCTCGCGGAAGAAGTACAGACGTTACCGGAGTAAGTGTCGAGGGCCCACCAGCCGGACCTCATACTGTCGGCTGTTCGTGGAGATATTCGCCACCCTGGGGTGGCGGAATTCTTCACGGACTTACAGCCGACAGTATCAGCGTTCGAGGACCGACACCTCCGACTACCCCGACCCGATCGTGGATCACTCCGAACGCCGCGAGGAGGCGATCGCGATGTTCGAGGCAGCGCGCGCGGAGTGATACTGACTGCTCTCGTCCCGCCCGCGCTCCCGAACTCGCCCCCGTAGCCCCGGAGGGCGGTGGCGACGGCGCGTCCCGATAGCCCCGGAGAACGGCCGCGACAGTGCCATGTGGTACCACCGGTCCCACGAACTTTTAACAGGGTTCCGTACGATTGGTACACTGGAGGTTCAACACGATGCCCGAACACTCGAACGCGGAGCTCCCGCCGCTCCCCTACGACTACGACGCCCTCGAACCGCACATCTCCGAGCAGGTGCTCACGTGGCACCACGACACCCACCACCAAGGGTACGTGAACGGCATCAACTCGGCTGAAGAGACCCTCGCGGAGAACCGCGAGGCCGGTGACTTTGGCGGGTCCGCCGCCGCGATGAACGACGTCTCCCACAACGGCTGTGGCCACTACCTGCACACCGAGTTCTGGGAGAACATGTCCCCGGACGGCGGCGGCGAGCCCTCCGGCGAACTCGCGGAGCGCATCGAGGAGGACTTCGGCTCGTATGAGGGCTGGAAGGGCGAGTTCGAGGCAGCCGCCTCGGCCGCTTCCGGTTGGGCGCTTCTGGTGTACGACCCGGTCGCGAAACAGTTGCGGAACCTGCCGGTAGACGAGCACAACGTCGGCGCGCTGTGGGGCTCCCACCCGATCCTCGCGCTGGACGTCTGGGAGCACTCCTACTACTACGACTACGGTCCCGACCGCGGCAGTTTCGTCGACGCCTTCTTCGAGGTCATCGACTGGGACAGCGTCGAGGAGAACTACGCGGCGGCCACCAGCCCCCACGAGTAACTCCCCGGCGTCGATCCCCGACGACGGGTCACGACCGGATGATTTTACCCCATCCGCTCGGTACCCGCGGATATGCCCGTTCCGAAGTCGGAGTTCGACCGGCTGTACCCCTGTGAGTTCTACGAACCGACCGAGTTGCTCGATCCCGAGGAGATGTACACGGTTCCGGAGATCGCCCGCCTGCTGCAGGAGCTCGACCCCGGCGCCGAACTCGATCCGGACACCGAGGCGGTGCTGATCGACTGGGCGATCCCCTGGATCATGAACAACGCCGGCGAGCTCTCGGTCGCGGACCCACCCGGGGAGGACGAGCCGGGGTACTACGGCCTGCGAGAATGACCACGTACCTCGTCGCCGGCGCGCGGGACGTCGACGCGGGGAAGACGACCTTCTCCGTGGGACTGCTCGCCCGTCTGGACGCCGTCGGGTTCAAGCCCCGCGCCGGCAACGACGTCTGGTTCCACCACGACGACTACCGGCGCGCGATCGCCGAGGGCCGGCTGTACGGCAAGGACGCCCGCCGGCTCGCGGCAGCGAGCGCGACCGACGTCGCTCCCGAGGACATCAACCCGATCCACCGGCTCTGGCGGCCCGCGCCGGGCGGCGACGGCTTCATCGGCGGCGGGGACAGGGCGTTCCTCCTCGACCGCGTCGGCGAGGGGTTCGTCGTGAACGCGGCGGCCGAGCCCCCGGCGTCGGCCCGCGAGGCGCTCCCGCTGGGGGGCGCCCCGCGCGTCGACTCGGTCGAAGCGCTGAACGAGCAGATCCGGGCGCGCCACCTCCCGCACCTCGAGGCGCTCTCCCATCGAGTGTCCGAGCACGACCCCGCGGTCGTGGAGTCCTACGGCGACGTCGCGCGCCCCCTCCGGGAGATGGAACCCGATCGCGTCGCCGTCGTCGAACCCGGTCGTGTTCGTATCTACGGGGGCGGGCGCTACTGGCGGGCCTGCGAGGTCGCGGGCGGGCGGTCGGGGCCACGGGAGGGCCGCCTGGAGGAGCGCGTCGCCGACGCCGTCGCGCCCATCGAGCCACTCACGACGGTCGGACTGCCCGCGCTCCGTGCCGACGAGCGAGCGGACCCGGACGCCGTGGCCGACGCGTACGCGGAGGCGTACGAGGCGCTGATCCGGTGAGGAGGCGCCGATCCACCGGTAAACGGATACAACCGATCTTATCATAATGACTAGTGTAGCGT
>CAYSJP010000183.1:0-4909 GCA_964431395.1 uncultured Halobacteriales archaeon | reverse complement strand
TCCGTTTGTCCGCCATGTTGAACACGTTCACCTGTTCGAGAGCCAGGTCACTCGTGAGGTCTCTGATAGCCGAGCATCCAGCCACAGAGGCCAAGAAGGTAGTTCCACTCACCATGAGAACCCGCCGTCGGGTCGTTGACACTCCAGCCGAGTAGTTGCGTTGCCTCATAGGTTCACCACACCTTGTCGTTGCGTACGATACATGAAACGGCGCGGAGTATCTCACATCGAGAGATGCACCGTTGGCTCTCAGTCTGATGGTGGTGTCGTAGCCGGCACGTGGATGCTGATGTCGCCTTCTGTGTGCACGATTGATAGAAACGAACCGTTATCCGCGTATCCCCACCTGCCGTTCTATTCAACTATTTTTAATGGAATCAGCATCCTGTGACGGTTCTATACTGTCGGACAGAACGTTTGATAATCTCCGCCAGGGACGGTCCCCGGCGGAATGTATCACTGCTTCCCTCCGACAGTATATGACACCCTTCAGGTGGGCGATGTTACGCTCTATGGGACGTATCCCGTCCGGTAGACGGCGGTCCCCGCGGCGGTCACGTTCGTACTGCACGCGACTGTCCCGTCTGCTCCGGCGACCGATCGGACCACCCACCACGTCCAAACTTTTAGGGACGCGCCGACTACCCCCCGTATCCCCGTGGCCTGGTATGCCGACGCCGCCCGGCTGGTGGACGCCGACGCGCTCCGGGCGATGTTCCGCGCGCTCCGGGGCGACCCGGAGCGGTTCGAGCCGCCCGACGAGCCCGACCCGTCCCTCCTCGAACCCGTGGAGGGAACCTTCGAGTCCCCGGAGGGGGCCTCGGACCGGCTCTCGCGGCTCGAAACGCGACTCCGGGAGCGGGGCGACCGGCGGGCGGTGTTCCTGACGATCTACGTGCGCATGACCCGGGCGGTGCAGGAGGGGATCGAACGCGGCCGCTTCGCCGACGCGGCGTGGATGCGGCGCTACCTGGTCGCGTTCGCGGACTGCTACCGGCGGGCGTTTCTCGCATTCGAGCGCGGGACCCTCGGAGGCGTCCCCGATCCCTGGCGGATCGCGTTCGGGACCGCCGTTCGCGGCGACGCGCTCGTCGTCCAGGACGCCTTTCTCGGGGTGAACGCCCACATCAACTACGACCTCGCGCTCGCGCTCCGCGACGTCGGCATCGATCCGGACCGGGAACAAAAGTACGCCGACCACCGGGAGATCGACGACATCCTGGCCCGCCTCGTCGACGTCCAGCAGGAGGCGCTCGCCGAGATCTACGCGTCGGGCGTCGATGACATCGACGCGGCGCTCGGGAGGTTCGACGAGGCGTTCACGCTGCGCTCGATGACCGAGGGGCGCGAGCAGGCGTGGCGCGTCGCGGTCGTCCTGACCGACGCCGGCGTGGCGCCGATCCCGTCCGTCGCCCGGTGGGTGCTGCGGGCGACCGCGACCGGCGGCGCGTTCTTCGTGCTCGGGGCGGACCTGGAGTCCTCGCAGGCGCTTCGCGAGGTGGAAACGGAGGGTCTCGACCCGGAGACGATTCTTCGGCGTCTCCACGAACGCATGGACGAAACGGGGTGAGTCGTCCACGGAGCGTTCCGGAGACGACGTGGAGACGGAGGGGCGTCTCCCATCAGGATCCGCGACCCGTCGTGTCGATCTCGACGTCGATCGCGTAGTAGTCGAGCGCGTACAGGAGCACGGCTCCGAGGGCGGCGAAGCCAGCGAACGCGGCGATCGTCGCCGTCGTCCAGGCCGTCTCGGCGCCGACGTTCGCGACCGGGGCCCGGAGCGCGCCGGCGACCAGGGCAACCAGAAAGGCGAGCGTCGTCATGCGGTCGCGTTCGAGCGCCCGGTCGACGACGCGGGCGATGGAGAGCAGGCCGACGACCCCCCCGAGGATGAAGACGACGACGGTCGTCCCCGGATCGACGAGCCGCGAGAGATCGCCGCCCGTCGCGATCGCGGCCAGCCGGTCGATGAACGTCCCGAGCGTCTCCACCATCGGATCGTACTGCCCGAGGATCAGGAGGAGGAGCGATCCCGAGACGCCGGGGAGGATCATGGCACTGACCGCGATCGCACCGGCGAGAAAGATCAGCGGAAGCCCCCCGCCAGCGAGCCCCGGCAGATCGCCCGAGAGGAGAAAGGCGATCAGGAAGCCCCCGGCGGCCGCGACGCCGTGGCGGGGCTCGGAGAGTTCGACCTGTCGAAACAGGATGACGACCGAGGCGGCGATCAGCCCGAAGAAGACGCCGAAGACCGCGACGGGGTGGTCGTCGAGGGCGAACTCGAGCAGGCGGGTCACGAGAATCACCGCGGTGAGGACGCCGACGCCCAGCGGCAGGAGAAAGGAGGCGTCGATCTTCCCGAGCGTCGCCCGGAGATCCCCCCGATCGGGCGGGAGGACGGCCCCGAGCAAGGCGAACCCGTTTTGTGGCGTGAGCGCCGTGATCGCGTCGATGAGGCGCACGTAGACGCCGGCGATCAGGGCGATCGTCCCGCCCGACACGCCGGGGACGGCGTCGGCCGAGCCCATGCAGAGGCCGACGAGGTACGTCCGGGCCATCTCCCGCGTGGAGTCCATCGAGTCACGCTTGGCAGATGTCCGGGAAGTCTCTTGTGGACTCCCGCCGGAGAGGGGGTATGGAGGAACTCACGGCGCTGGCAGCCGATCTCGCCGCGATCCCGAGTCACGCGGGCGAACGCGAGGCGGGCGATTTCATCGAGTCGTGGCTCCGCGCCGAAACCGACGCCGACGTCGCGCGTGACGATGGGCTGGTCGACGCGGGCGACGGCGGAGAGGAGGTGGATCGCGGGGGCAACGTCATCGCCCGGAGAGGGTCGGGGGAATCGCTCGCGCTCGTCGGACACCACGACGTCGTGCCCCCCGACGAATCGCAGGTCGACGGCGAGGAGTACGTCGTCGAGCGGCGGGACGGGCGGCTCTACGGCCGGGGGACCGCCGACATGAAGGGGGCGGTCGCGGCGGCGATGCTCGCCTTCCGGGACGCCGACCCGGCGGGGGAGTTCGTCTTCGCGTCGTTCGTCGGCGAGGAGTCGGGGTGTCTCGGGGCGGCGGCGGCGATCGACCGGGGGTTCACCCCCGACCGCGCGGTCGTCGGCGAGGGCTCGACGGGCTACTCCGATCCGGGCGTCACCGACGTCGCGATCGCACACAAGGGCCGGCGCGGGGGGACGATCACCGCCCAGGGGACGGCCGCCCACGCGAGCGAACCCGAGACGGGCGCGAACGCCGTCTACCGGGCGCTCGATGCGGTCGAGGTGGTACGGGATCTCGACGCGCCGGCGACGACGGTGCGGGGCCACGACGTGTCGGGAAGCGTCGCCGTCACGGAGATCGAGGGCGGGTCGGCGTGGAACGTGATTCCCGAGTCCTGTGCGGTCACGGTCGACGAGCGCACGGTGCCGGGAGCGCGCGCGCCCATCGAGCGCGTCGAGGCGATCGAGGGAGTCGCCTGGCGGGTCGACCAGGACCTCCCGCCGATGCGGTGTTCCGACGGAAGGTTCGCGGACGCGGTGCTCGAGGCCGCCGGGGCGTGTCAGGAGGGTGACCCGGAGGAGGTAATCAAGCCCGCCGCGACCGACGCCGGGCGGCTCGCCGAGGCGGGCACGGCCTGTGTGGTCTGTGGCCCGGCGGAGCAGGGGGAGGCCCACACGGCGACCGAGAGCGTCTCGATCGGCGCGCTGAACCGGTGCTACCGGATCTACCGGGAGGCAGCCGAGACACGGCTGCGACCGTGAGTCCGCCGAGCCCGATCACAGCTCCTTTTGCAGCCTGATCAGTTCGAACTCCCGCCACCGGTGTCGCCACCGTTCCCGGTAGCCCTGCGCCCGGTAGAACGGCGCCGACCCCTGGCGGTCGGCGGTGTCGAGAACCAGGCGGTCGAAGCCACGATCCCGTGCGGCGTCTTCGAGGGCCCCGAGGATCGCCCGCCCGAACCCCCGCCTCTGGTGTTCCGGGGCGACGCGCATGCGCTTGAGCTCGGCGGTAGTTTCACCGTCGTCCGTCGCCTCCCCCCCACCCATCGTTCGCTCGGCCGGGAGGAGACCTCCCATCGCGACGACCTCACCCTCGAACTCGCCCACGAGAAAGGCGCCGCCGGAGTCGGCGTAGGCTCCCTCGATGTCGTCCATGTCGCTCGTGTCCGGGAGCTTTTCCGGGGGTGTCCCGGCCTCGCGGATCGCCCGCTCGTGGAGGGAAACGACCGCCTCGTGATCCGCCTCGCGGTAGGGGCGGATCTCGACGTCGGGCGCCACGAGCACGGATGGGGAAGCCGCGATCCTAACGCTGGCGGTCGCGGCCGTTCGGGCCGCGACGCTCCGCGCTCCCGGGTGCCGCGAGAGGGACATTCTTGACGACGGAGCGCGATAGGTGGCGTATGGCAACGACGGAATCCGAAGAGGCGCCCGACGCGTACGCGAACCTCACCGATCGGTACGAGCGCATCGCCTCCCTCCAGTCCGCCGGGAGCGTGCTGAGCTGGGACCAGCAGGTCACGATGCCGGAGGGGGGCACGCCCGCGCGCTCCAGACAGCAGTCGACGCTCTCGGGGCTCGGGCACGAACTCCTCACCGACGACGAGATGGGGGAGTTGCTCGCGGCGCTCGAGGACGACGACCTCTCCGGCGAGCAGGCCGCCTCGGTCCGGGAGATCCGCCGCGAACACCGCCGCGCCGACCGGGTTCCCCAGGAGCTCATAGAGGAGATATCGCGGGCGAGTTCGGAGGCCCTGCCGGTATGGGAGGAGGCGAAGGCCGAGGACGACTTCGGGACGTTCGCGCCGAAACTCGAGGAGCTGCTCGGACTCAAACGCGAGTACGCCGAACACATCGACCCCGACCGGGATCCCTACGAGGTGCTGTTCGAGGACTACGAGCCGTACGTCGGCATCGACA
>CAYSJP010000182.1:0-4914 GCA_964431395.1 uncultured Halobacteriales archaeon | reverse complement strand
CCGATCGCGGCGCCCGCGTGGACGGCGGGGTCGTCCTCGTGGTCGACGGCGAGCGTGGCCGGCAGGTGTTCAGTTCGATCACCGGCGCCGACGCGATGGAGTTCGCCCGGGAGGCGGGCGGCGTCGAGGGCGAAATCGCGCCGGACCTCTCGGGGGGCGCGTGTCCCGAGGCGGGGAGCAAGGACGAAGCCGGGGGCGACACAATGACGGAGGACCACGCCGCCCAGTTCGTCTTCGCCTTTGCCGAGGCGCAAAACGAGGACGTCGGCGGCATCTACGCGGAGGGCGACGTGATCCATGCCTACGCCCGGTGTGCCTGTGGCGCGGGCTACTCCCACCGGTGGGTCGCGGGCGATCGATAGGGTGGCGATCGCCGGGTGTCGGCGGTCTAACGGGGAAATTTACTTATGATGACCGTTCCTGGTCAGATTTATGGATCCCAGTGACGCGCTTCCGGACGGGGCAGTCTCCATCGAGGTCGGGGAGGGGACGTCGCGCCGGGACGTGCTGAAACGTGTCGGCGCTGCGGGTGGGGTCGCGGCGGGGACGGGGAGCGCCGTGGCGGTCGGGGAGGGCAGCACCGTGGCGGCCACGGAGGACGGCACGACCCACACCGTCGAGATGAGCGACGGACTGGTGTTCGAGCCGGACTCGCTGATAGTCGGAACCGGCGACACCGTGGTCTTCGAGAACGTCGGCACCGTCGGCCACTCGGTGACCGCCTACGAGGACTCGGTCCACGAGGGTGCCGACTACTGGGCCTCCGGCGGCTTCGATTCCGAGGACGCCGCCCGGGAGGCGTACTCGTCCACCGGAGCCCTGGGGGAGACCGGCAACGTCACAGGGGGAGAGTCGTGGTCCCACACGTTCGAGGTCGAGGCCGTCCACCAGTACTTCTGCATCCCACACGAGGCCGCCGGGATGGTCGGCGAGATCGTGGTCGACGCGTCCCCTCCTCCAGACGATACGACGGCGGAGACTCCCACGGACGCCGAGACGACCGACGGGGAACCCGGGTCATCGGGCGTCGTGCGGAGCGCCCGGCGCTACCCCGCGGTGGCGCCGCCGGGCTGGGACGCCTCGGACACCGAGAGCGGCGCCGGCGACACCGAGCGGACGGCGGTGTTCCTCTACGAGTCTCCGCAGAATTCCTTCTTCCTGCCGATGACCGTCGGCTTCCACGACGCGCTCAACACGTACGGCTGGACGGGGCAGGCGGCCGCACTGGGTTTTGCACCCGTGGGCGTACAACCGAGGCAGATCGAAAATCTGATCGAGAGCAGGCTGGGGGCCGGCGACGTCCTCGTCGTGACGATCCGCGACGACTCGGTGCTCAACGAGGCCATCCAGCGAGCCCTCGACAACGGCATCGTCGTCGTCAACGCGTACAGGACGCCACACCCGGAGGACTGGAACCACGAGTTCATGCGGAACGAGGCGAACGGAAACGGGTTCAGGTACCGCGGCCGGCCGACGATCGTTCCACGCGTCGGTATCGACGAGGCCCGTGCCGGCGCCGCCATGGCCGCAGAAGCCTACGAGCGACTCCGGAGGACAAATCCCGATCCGGACGGGGGCGAGTACACGGCGCTGACCACCAACGGTAACGACCGGGACCCCTCGGTCACCCGGCGAGTCGACGCGTCGGCCGCCGATCGGGGCACCGCTCAGCGCTACCTCGAGAACCGGTCGGACCCCTCGGTCACGCTCTACGGCGACACCATCTTCTCCGACGAGATCGACCCCAACGCCTCCGGCGCCGAGAGCCAGATCGAGTCGATAATCGCGGGCGACGAAAACGAGATCGACGCCGTCCTCAGCGCGGGGTACTGGAGCGCCGTCGGCGCGGGCAACCTCATAGATAAGGGAGTCCTCCCGGAGGACGTGATCATCGGCGGGTTCGATCTCGACCAGCGGATGATCGACAGCATCAGGAACGGGTTCATCGACTTCGCCGTCGGCCAGGACCCCTACGGCCAGGGTTACCGGAGCGCCTCGCTCGCCTGGACCTACCTCGAACGGGGCATCCCGATGAGGGATCTCGAGGTCGGCGTCTCCGTCTTCGACGAGTCCAACATCGCGTTCGCCGACGAGCGCCGCAACTGGAGCGACCTGAAACGGTGGCAGGAACGCAACTACGACGGCCTCACATAATGACTCGTGTAGCGTTTTACCGCTCCGACCGCCCGACGCGGGCGGTCGATACGGTAATTGCCTACACGAGTCATTATCACGTACTGATCGGCGGGATCGCCCGGGGCATCCGAATATCCTACCGGAAGCCGAGTTCCGCCAGCACCGGGAAGTGATCGGAGGGGTAGCGGTCGTCCCACCGGTCCGCGAGGGTGGCGTGCTGGCGGACGTCGAAGCCGTCGACGAACACGTAGTCGATCCGGCCGCCGGGGTCGCCGGTGAACCCGTGAAACGTGTCGGTCGGGCCGTGGTGGCCGTGTGTCGACACCTCGCGGGCGTCCTCGAACGCGTCCGCGAGGCGCTCGTAGGGCGGCGATCCCGGCGTGCAGTTCATGTCTCCGGTAACGAGCACCGGCACGTCCGGCGCGATATCCCCGATGCGCTCGACGATCAGGTCGGCCCCGCGCCTGCGGGCACGCTCACCGCGGTGGTCGAGGTGGGTGTTCAGGTGGACGAACGCCGCGCCGGTCGTCCGGTCTTCCAGGAGCGCCCAGGTGGCGATCCGGGGGTGCTCGGCGTCCCAGCCGACGCTTCCGGGCGCCTCCGGCGTCGCCGAGAGCCAGAACGTGTCGTGTTCGCACAGCGTGAACCGATCCGGCCGGTAGCCGACCGGGACGTGCTCGCCCGGCCGGTCGCCCGAGCCGCGTCCCTCGCCGACCCACTCGTAGGCCGGCAGGGCCGCCTGGAGGTCGTCTAGCTGGTAGGCGAGCAACTCTTGGCAGCCGACGACGTCGGGTTCGTGAAGGCGTATCACGCTCGCCGCCTCGCCTTTCCGGTGGGTCCAGGCGTCGTCGCCGTCGCTCGCCAGATCGACCCGGGCGTTGAACGACGTGGCGCGGAACCGCGCCGAGCGCTCCGCTGTCGGCCCGTCCCGTGACATCACTCCTCGTCGGTGGTTCCCACGGTGGGTTCGTCCCGGGCGGAGTCGTTCTCCGCGGGGTGGTCGGATTCACTCTCGGTCGTGTCGATCACCGCCTCGAACGCCTCCAGAATCACCCGCTTGGCCGTCGCGCCCTGGCTACTCCAGTGGGCGGCGTAATCGAGCATGTCGTCGTATATGTCGGGCTTGCAGCCCGCCGCCTTCGGGTGGCCGCCGCCGTTGACTCGCCCCGCGACCAGATGACACCGCGCGAACGTCTCGGTGCCCCGGATGCTCGCGCTCCCGCTCGGCTTGACGACCACGCCGGCGTCGGCGCCCGCCTCCCGCATCGCCTCCGCGACCTCGTTCTGGGAGCACCGGCCGTAGGTGACTCCGACCGTGTGGGCGCCGACCTCGCGATACTCCGCGCGCCGGACCGCGCGGTCGATCCGGTCTTCCTTGGTCTCGCGCTGATCCTCGAGGTACGCCATGACGTCCGCCGGGAGGTCGGCGCCGTGCTCCCGGACGGTGCTGACGTACTGTTCGGCGTCCGACCAGTAGGAGTAGTCCGCGAGGTCGTCACTCCGGGCGTCCTCCCGGATCCAGAGGTCGTGGTCGCGGGTGGCGGCCGCCAGGTCGAGGAGACGTGGGGGGACCTCGACCGCCAGGGAGCGCGCCGTCACGTCCGCGGTGCACTCGGCCTCGGAGTCGCCGACGACGAGGTCGACGCCCGACTCGCGCACCGTCTCCGCGACCGCCCCATCCCACTGGTGGTGATCGTACCACCGGACGGAGCCCGCGTGATCGAGGAGTTCGGCGAGTGGTTCCTCGAGCCAGTCCGCCGAATCCGGACAGAGGTCACAGACGAAGACGTCGACGCCTTCGGGCGCGTGGTCGGTCACGTACTCCAGGCCGGTCGTGATCTCGTGGGGACCGGCGTCGACCAGGGCGGTGTCGGGATCGACCAGTTCGCGCAGCAACGCGACACAGGCCAGCCCGTCGGCGTCGGGGTCCGCGACGACGGCGGTGTCGACGCCGGCGAGTTCCTCGACGGCGGCCTCGCGGTCGCGGCGCTCCCTGATGTTGTCGGGCACGAAAAAGCCCTCTCCCGGGAGCAGGGAGGCCCGCTCCGGCGAGACGCCGGGTTCGCTGATGAGGGTGTCGTCCATACCGATCAAAGCCCTGGAACCCACTAAGATGCGTCGGTCGTCCCTCCCCGCCGTGGCGGGTGCGTCGGTCGTCCCGCTCGCTACGCTGCTTCGTCGGGATCCGACTCCCGAGTTCCGGCGTCCGAATCGTCGAGCTGTCGGACGGTCAACACGGGCGCCGGGCAGGTCCGGACGACCCGTTCGGCGACGCTCCCGATGAGAAAGCGGTTCTCGCCGTGGCGCCCCCGGGTGCCCATCGCGACGACGTCGGCATCCTTCGCGCGAGCGTATCCCGTGATCTCCGCGGCGGGCCGACCCTCCCTGACCGCCGTCACGACCTCCCCGTCGACCCACTCGTCGATCTCTCCGGCCGCCTCCTCCGCGCTCTCCGCCAGCGCCGCACGGAGGTCGTCGCGCACTGACTCCGGCGATCCTTCGACCTCGTCGGTGTCCACGACGGAGAGCGCGTGGACGGTGGCCCCGAAGCGCTCGGCGAGGTCGGCCGCGACAGCGACCGCCCGCCGGACGCTCTCGGACCCGTCAGTCGCGATGACGACCGTCTCGAACATGACGTGACAATCACTGCCGTTCCTCTTATAACTGCCTCACTCGGGCCGGGAGTGTGGGATCCGGGCCCGCTGCCGGGGTGGAAATGTTACTCCCCGAGAATGTCCCGTTCGGTCATACGCGCCGGGTCGAGGACCTCGTCGGCCT
>CAYSJP010000181.1:0-4940 GCA_964431395.1 uncultured Halobacteriales archaeon | reverse complement strand
GCGGGAGGATGTCCGGCCGGGTCGACAGCAACTGGCCGAGTTTGATGAACGTCGGTCCGAGCGTCAGCAGCGTGTCGAGCAGATGTTCGGCCCGACGGACCCGGGTTTCGGCGGACACCCGCCGGCTCCCTCCGAAGAAGATGAACCGCCGGCGATCACGCGTGTAGCTGACGATGAGCGGCAGGAACTGCCCGACGACGACGACGAACCGCCAGTACGCACGGAGGGAGACCAGTGTCGACACCCCCTACTCGATCGGTATTTCGCGACCGACGTCGGCGGCTTTCGGCAGCCGGAGTTCGAGGATACCCCCGTCGATCGACCCGCTCGCGTCCTCTCCGGTGGCGTCGGGGGGCACCGGAAGGTCGGCGTCGAGGATGACCGGCCGTTCCTCGCGCTCGTACCGGAACTCCGATGGGACCTCCTTCCGGCGGTGTGCCTCGATCGTGATCCGCCCGGCGTCGACCCGAATGTCCGTCGTTTCCGCGGTCGCCCCGGGCAGGTCGATCACGACCAAGTAGGCGTCGTCGCTCTCGAGCAGGTCGGCGTAGGTGGCGCCCGACAGGCTCGCCAGCGTCTCTCGGAGGGTTGGCATACCGGGAGGTACGCGGTGTGGGGCGAAAAACTACTCGATACGTGACTCCACACGAACCGTCGGGGGAACTGCGACCCCCACGCGAACTGTTAGGAGGGCCGGGACCCAAGCGGGGTACATGAGCCTCACCGACCGCCGCGATCTCTCGCCACCCTCCGCCCTCCGGGACGCGATCGCCACGCTGGCGATCGGGGGCGGAACCGAACAGGTACCGATCGGCGATGCGTCCGGACGGGTGCTCGCCGAGCGCGTCGACGCCCCGGTCGACGTCCCGGGGTTCGACCGGGCGGGCATGGATGGCTACGCCGTGCGGGCCGCCGACACCGAGGGCGCGACCGCGGACGACCCCCTCGAGCTGGACCTCGTCGACCGCATCCGGGCCGGTGAACGCCCCGGGGTCGCGGTCGGCGCCGGCGAGGCCGCCGAGATCACCACCGGCGCGGTCGTTCCCCCGGGGGCCGACGCCGTCGTCATCGTCGAGCGCACGGCGGAGCGCGAGGGGGCGGTCGCCGTCCGCGACGCCGTCTCGCCCGGCGAGAACGTCACCACCGCCGGAACCGACGTCGCCGCCGGATCGCGCGCGCTCGGGCCCGGCACGCGACTCTCCCCCCGGGAAGTCGGCCTGCTGTCCGCGCTGGGGTACGCCGACGTCGGGGTGAGATCCCGCCCCGTCGTGGGCATCGTCCCGACGGGCGCCGAACTGGTCGATCCCGGCACGGAGATCGACCACGGTGCCGGCCAGGTGTACGACGTGAACAGCTACACCATCGCGTCCGGCGTGGCCGAGGCCGGCGGCGAGCCGACCGTCTACCCCCGCGTCGGCGACGACGCCGACGCCCTGGAGCGAGCCCTGGAACGCGCCGCCGCGGAGTGTGACCTCGTGCTCTCCTCGGGATCCACCAGCGCCGGGGCCGGGGACGTGATTCCGGGGGTGATCGAGAACCGCGGGGAGCTCCTGATCCACGGCGTGGCCGTCAAACCCGGCAAGCCGACGCTCGTCGGCCGCCTCGGCGGGGCTGGGTACGTCGGTCTCCCCGGATTCCCCGTCTCCGCGCTGTCGGTCTTCCGGGTGTTCGTCGCGCCCGCGATCCGGGAGGCGGCGGGCCTCTCCGAGTCGGCCTCGGGGTCCGTCGAGGCGACGCTGGCCGTTCCGGAACGGTTCACCGGGGAGCGCCACCGGTACGTCCCGGTCGGCCTGGTGGCGTCGGGGACCGGCGAGACGCTCGCCTACCCGGTCGACAAGGGCAGCGGCGCGACGACGAGCCTCGCCTACGCCGACGGCGTCGTGGAGATGCCCGCCGAGCGGGACGTCCTCCCGGAAGCCCACCCCGTGTCCGTCGAACTGTTCTCGCCGGCGGGCGGCCCGCCGCCCCTGCTCGGGATCGGCGAGGACGACCCCGCACTCTCCCGGCTGCTCGATGGGGTCGAGGGGGCGCGGTACCTCCCGCGCGGGAGCCGCGAGGGCCTGCGCCTCCTCGGGGAGGGGGTCCCCGACGTGGCGGTCGTCTCCGGACCGCCCGACGGCTCGGGCGCAGGCGCGGTCGGGACCGAGGTGGACGCCGTCGAACTCGGCGGGTGGCGCCGGGAGTGGGGCCTCGTCGTCCCTGCGGACAACCCCGAGGGGGTCGCCGGCCTCGGCGACCTCGTCGACCGGGACCTCGTCCTCGCGAACCGGCCGGCGGAATCCGGGCTCAGAGCCAGCCTCGGCGCCGGGGTCGCGGACCTCGCGACCGAGCGCGGGATCGACCGCCACGACGTCGTCGCGGCGATCGAGGGGTTCGACCGCGGGTTCCCGGGCGTCGAGAGTCCGGCACGCCGCGTCGAGGCCGGCCGCGCGGACGCCGGCGTCGGCCTCCGCTCGACGACCGAGCGGCTCGGTCTGGGGTTCGTCGACCTCGGCGAAGAGCGCGTGCGTGTCCTCGCCAGCCGGGATCGCACCGACAAGCCGGGGGTCGCCGCACTACGGGACGCGCTGGCGTCGATCGACGCGATCGCGGAGGACCTCTCCGGGATGCGGGCTGACTGACGGCTGCCCGGCCGGGGAACACGCCGGCGCCGCTCCGGCCTAGTCCCGGAGTGCGTCGAGGCCGTCGATCCGGTGGTCGCCGAGCACGCACCGGCCGCTCCGGTCGGGGTCGTGGCGCCGGACGTGGACGCCCGTCAGCCCGGCGTTCCAGGCCGCCCCGACGTCCTCGGGATTGTCGCCGACGAGTGCGCCCTCGCAGTCCCCGCGCACGTCGAGCCCGTTCACCGCCCGGCGGACCGGTTCCGGGTCCGGTTTCCAGCCCGTCTCGTCGGTGCAACAGACGACCGCGTCGAACCAGTCCCCGATCCCGTGGCGCTCGAGCACCGGCCGGGCGAGTGACTCGTTGCAGTGGGTCAAAAGCGCCTTCGGCCCCTCGAGGTCGCCCACCGCAGCAGCGTCGTCGTATATGAACGTCGCAGCCGCGCGATCCGCCGGATCCTCGACGTGGTGGAACACGCGCCAGAACAGTCCGGGGTCGATCCCGTACCGATCGAGCACCGCGCCGCGGGCCTCGCCGAACCCGTACCACAGCATCTCGGCCTCCGGATCGGTGAACCGGTGCCCGAGCCGGTCGCCAACCCGCCGCATCACCGACCGGGCGTAGTCACGCTCCACGTCGACGATGGTGCCGTCGAGGTCGAGCACCCAGTAGTCGTAGCGTGCGGGCCGGATAGGCTCCGGCGTCCGTCCGGCGAAAGGCATCGATATTTCGTAGACATCGCACGCTGAAGACGCTTCTGGCACTACCTCGCGTCGTCGAACAGCTCCGCCATGTGGATGTCCTGGTCGGTGATCCCCCCCTCCTCGTGGCTGGTGAGGCGGACCTCGACCTCCCCGTACCGGATCTCGATCGCGGGGTGGTGCCACTCCTCCTCCGATATCTCGCCGACGGTGGCCGCAAAGGAGACGCCCGTCAGGTAGTCGTCGAACTCGTAGGTCCGGACGATCTCCTCGCCGTCCCTGTCCCAGCCGTCGGGTAACTGACGCTCGAGTTCCGCGTCCGAGAGCAACTCAGCCATGTGTGTTTCCTCACGCTCCACCGAAATAAACCTGTGGCGACGCTCCCGACCGGGACCGGGTCCGACGCCCGTCTGACGAAAACTGATGTGGGTCCCGTCGGATCGTTACCCCATGAGCGAGACACGCAGGATCGACGTCGGGACGGCCGCCGACGGCTCGCGGGTTTCCCTCCCCGTCGAGCAGGTGCTCACGGGCCGCTCGTTCCTGACCGGCAAGAGCGGAGCGGGAAAGAGTAACACGGTGAGTGTCACGATAGAGAAACTTCTCGGCGCGGGCTACCCCGTCCTCATCGTCGACACCGACGGGGAGTACTACGGGTTGAAGGAGGAGTACGAACTCCTGCATGCCGGCGCCGACGAGGAGTGTGACATCCAGGTCAGCCCCGAACACGCCGGGAAGATCGCCGAGATGGCCCTCGAGGAGAACGTCCCCGTCATCCTGGACGTGTCGGGCTACCTCGACGGGGCGGAGGCCAGCGACCTGATCAGGGAGACCGCCCGCCACCTGTTCGCGAAGGAGAAGAAGCTGAAAAAGCCGTTTCTGCTCGTGATCGAGGAGGTCCACGAGTACATCCCCGAGGGCGGCGGCCTGGACGACACCGGTCGGATGCTCATCAAGGTGGGCAAGCGCGGGCGCAAACACGGCCTGGGGATCGTCGGCATCAGCCAGCGCCCCGCCGACGTGAAGAAGGACTTCATCACACAGGCCAACTGGCTCGTCTGGCACCGGCTCACCTGGGAGAACGACACGAACGTCGTCAAGCGCGTCGTCGGGAGCGACTACGCCGAGGAGGTCGCCGATCTCGACGACGGCGAGGCGTTCCTCCAGCGCGACTGGACCGACGGCGGCGTCACGCGCGTCCAGTTCGACCGCAAGCAGACCTTCGACGCCGGCGCTACGCCCGGACTCGAGGACTTCGAGCGCCCGGACCTCAAGTCGGTGAACGACGCGCTGGTGGACGACATCGCGGAGATCACCGACGCCAAGCAGCGCGAGCAGGACCGGATCGAGGAGCTGGAGGCGGAGCTCGACCGGAAGGAGGACCACATCGCGGAGCTGGAGGAGGACCTCCGGGGCGCGCGCAACGTTTCGCGGGCGGCAAAGCGCATGGCCGACGCCCTGACCGGCGGCGGCACCGAGGACCAGCCGTTCGGCTACGAGAAGCGCCTCGAGCAGAAAAACGGGCGCATCGACGAGCTGGAGGGGGAGCTCGACGCCAAGCGCGCGACCATCCGGGAGCTCCGGGACCGCCTCGAAACCGCCACCGGTCACCGCACCTTCGACGAGTACGAGGCTCCG
>CAYSJP010000180.1:0-4942 GCA_964431395.1 uncultured Halobacteriales archaeon | reverse complement strand
CGGTCGACGTGGGTCCCGCCACAGGGACAGGCGTCGAAGCCCTCGATCTCGACGATCCGGAGGGGGTCGACCGAATCGGGGATCAGGTCGAGCAGCGCCCGGCCCTCGTCGACCGCCGCCTCCGCGACGTCGCGGGGGCGGTTCTCCTTCGTCACCGCGATGTCCCGATCGATCGCCTCGTTGGCCCGGCGCTCGATGAACCCGAGGTCCGACTCCTCGAAGTCGGCGGGCTCGAAGTCGATCCGGGACCGGTCGGGGTGGATCTGGTTGCCCGCCGTCTCCGCGCCGTACTCGTCGAAGACGACCCGCGAGACGACGTGCTGGGCGGTGTGCATCCGCCGCAGTTTGTCGCGGCGCTCCTCGTCGATCCGGCCCTCGACGGTCGTTCCGGCATCCGGCGGGTCCCCCTCCATCGATCCGACGCGATGTTTCACGTCGCCGTGGTCCTTCCGGACGTCCGTGATCCCGGCCCGGCCGCCGTCCCACTCCAGCACGCCGTGATCGGGGGGCTGACCGCCGCCCTCGGGGTAGAAGTACGTGCCCTCGAGGACGACGTACTCCGGGGTGGCCTCCGTGACCGTCGCCTCGAACGTCGTCACGTCGTCCGCGTCGGGGAGATAACGCAGTTCGGTCATCGCCACCCGATGGTTGCCGTCGATGCGACTTAAGCGCCCGCGATCCAGTTACGCTCCGATCGGCGCCGCGTGGGGCGTCCGGTCACCCCTCGAACCGTCGGTCGACGCTCCGGGCGTGGGCCTCCAGGCCCTCGGCATCAGCGAGCGTCGTGATCGTCTCCCGCAGCCCCGAGAGCGCGTTCCGGTCGAGGCGCTGGACGGTGCTCGCGCGCAGGAACGTGTCGACCGACAGCCCGCCGGCGACCTTCGCACCGCCGCCGGTGGGGAGGACGTGGTTCGTCCCGCTGGCATAGTCGCCGGCGGCGACGGGCGTGTGGGAGCCCAGAAAGGCGCTGCCGGCGCTGTCGATGCCCGCCAGGATCGCCTCGTCGTTCTCGGCCTGGATCGAGAGGTGTTCGGCGGCGTAGGCCTCGGCGAACGCGATCGTCTCCTCCATCGAATCGGCCAGGAGGACGCCACTCGCGGGGTGTGTGAGCGCCTCGTTGATGACGTCCTCGCGCTCGCGGCCGTCGAGTTGCCGGGCGATCTCGTCGCTGATCGCCTCCGCGAGGGCTGCGTCCGGAGTGACGGCGACGACCGATGCCGCGGGGTCGTGCTCGGCCTGCGCGAGAAGGTCCGCGGCGACGTACGCCGGGTCGCCCGTTCCGTCGGCGACCACCAGCACCTCGCTCGGGCCGGCGAGAAAGTCGATCGCGACGTCCCCCCGGACGGCGGCCTTCGCCGCGGTCACCCACCGGTTCCCGGGGCCGACGATCTTCGCGACCGGGCCCACCGTCTCGGTGCCGTAGGCCAGCGCCGCGACCGCCTGTGCGCCGCCCATCGCGTACACTCTGTCCGCGCCCGCCTCCGCGATCGCGGCGAGGGTGACGGGGTTCAGCTCCTCGGCCGGTGGCGTCGCGACCGCGACGTCCTCGACGCCGGCGACCACGGCGGGAATAACGCCCATCAGCGCGCTGGAGGGGTACGCCGCGGTGCCGCCGGGGACGTACACGCCCGCGGACTCGATCGGCCGGAAGCGCCGGCCGAGCTCGCGGTCGCCGAAGGAGTCCCGCCAGTCCTCGGGGACCTGGCGCTCGTGGAACGCCCGGACGTTCTCGGCGGCCTCGCGAATCGCCGCGAGGGTGTCCGCCTCGATCGCATCGACGGCGTCGCTGGCGCGATCGGTCACGTCGATGTCCTCCACGTGGACGCCGTCGAACTCGCGGGCGAACTCCCGGAGCGCGGCGTCACCGTCGGCCCGGACCCGGTCGACGATCCCCCGGACGTCGTCTTCGATCGCACCCACGCCGGCGTCCCGGTCGAGAAGCGCGCGGTGCTCGCCGTCGTCGAGGTCGGCCAGCCGACGAATCTCCATACGCCCGGATTCGGGCGCCGCGACAAAACCGTTTCTCCCGGCGAACGGAGGTTCGTGTTGCGAACGGGGATTTATGTCCGATAGCGGGGCCAGAACGGGGTGTCGTGATCGATCCCGAGCGTCTCCCGGCGGACTACGCCGGAGGAGGGGAGCCAGGACCGTGACGGAGCGCCCGCTGCTCGCCGTCGAGCGAGATCCCGGCCGGTACGACCTCTACGGCGGCCGGCAGTGCGAGGAGCGCCTGCTCGCCGCCGGGAAAGCGATGGAGACGCTGCTGGCGGAGCACGTCGACTTTCTCGCCCACGAGACGCTCCGGCGGTGTGACCGCGACCGGACCGAGACGTACCGCGTGCTCAGGTTCTCCCTCCCGACCGGACGTGGCGTGGTCCCCGGGGAGGAGTGGATCGGCCGCGGCGTCCTCCTCACCGTCAGATACGACCTCGACCCGGAGGACGATGGCTACGTCCGCGGGTGGTACGAGGGGGTCCGCGAGACGCTCGGGGAACTGCTCGACGCCGGCGCGATCACGTTCCGGGAGGCGTTCGAGCGCCTCGACGGCGCCGTCCGCCGGTTCGGGGGCGACCGCGACCTCCTGTTCGACCCGGAGCGAAGCGAGGGGTGACCTGATGATGACGCCGCCGGCGTGACGCGGCGCTTTAGTCGGTCGGTCGAGTACGGCGGGACGTGACTGACGCCGAGAAAGCCGGCGACGACGACCCGGATGACGCGGTCGGGGCGGAGACTGCGCCGAACACGACCGAGGGGGAGCGGGGCCCGGTGACGCTGGCCGATCCCGCGCCCGGGGACGCCCTCGACGCCGTGACGTCGGCAATCGAGCGCGACGACCTCGTGACCCTCTTCGGCCGGTGCACGGTCGAGTACGACGGCCGGGCCACGAGCAGCCTCGGCGCCGGCGACCGCCACGTCACGCTCAAACCCGACGGCACGGTGCTGGTCCACACCGACGAGGGCCAGAAGCCGGTCAACTGGCAACCCCCCGGATGCACCCACGAGGCCGACGTCGACGACGGCCAGTTCGTCCTGCGGAGCACGCGCGAGACGCCCGCCGAGGCGCTTCTGGTCCGCTTCGAGGCGCTCCGGCACGTCGCCGCCTTCGACGTAACCGACCCCGAGGAGCTGTCGCTGTCGGGGACCGAGGAGGACCTCCGCGAGCGAATCCTCGAGGACTCCTCACTAGTCGAACCCGGGTTCGATCCCCTCGCGACCGAGCGTGACACGCCGGCAGGTGCGGTCGACGTCTACGGCGAGGACGCGGCGGGACGGGCGGTCGTGCTGGAACTCAAGCGCCGCCGTGCGGGACTGGACGCGGTCGGGCAACTGGAGCGGTACGTCGACGCGCTGCGGCGTGACCTCCACGCCGACCGCGAGGTGCGGGGCATTCTGGTTGCGCCGTCGGCGACCGAGCGGACACGGGATCTCCTGGCGGAGCGGGGCCTGGAGTTCGTCTCCCTCGCGCCCGAGTCACCGGAGGGTTCCTGATGGTACAGTGGGGGCATACGTACCCTCACGTGATTGTGAGCAATCGACACCCCGACCGAGGCCTTCTCCTCACGGGACTTCCGTCCGAACCTCCAGGGCGTGGATGTCGGTGGTCATCCGGTCACCGAGCGCGTCGTACACCATCTCGTGCTGGTCGACCAGCGTCTCCCCCTCGAAGGCTGGCGAGACGACGGTCGCCGCGAGGTGGTCGTCGTCCTCGGGCCCCCGGGGCTGGGTGACGGTCGCCTCCGCTTCCGGGATCGACGCCTCGATCGTCTCCTCGATCCGGGCGAGGTCCATACGGAAACGAACCCCCCACAGCCGAATAAAGCTGCTCCTGGCGTTGCGGCGAAACCGGCGGCTACGACGCGCGTCGGCGGCCCGCGGCGATCAGGGCGACGAGTGCGACCGCCGAGCGCCAGACTCGCCGAATCGACGACGGTTCCGTTGACCGATAGCTCGATCGTCCGTGTCCCCTGCACGTCGCCCTCGTTCGTGATCGTCGCCGTGACGTTCAGGGTCTCGCCTTCCCGGACTGGTGTGTTCGTCGCCAGAATGCTCACCGCGAACTCCCCGGGAGCCAGCACCGTCGCGCTCGCACTTTCCGAGTCGTCCGCCGAGGAGACCGTCACCGTGTACTGCCCGGCATCGCCGGCGCCCGGCCCAGGAATCGGTAGTTCTGCCGGAGATCCGGCCCGGGAACCGATGGTTCCGCCAGAGGGTATATATTCGGGGGGACCGATTCGTCTTCCGTCACATGGCAGTCCGGCGGTTCTTCCGGGGGACGGTCGAGTGGGACCGGCTCGAGGCGGTCGCCTACGAGATCGCGAGGCGGTACGACCAGCCGACCGTTCGCGTCGAGTTTCTGGAGGCGGACAACTGGCTGTCGGTCCCCTTCGTCGCCAACGACGAGTGGTTCGTGAAGGTCATTTCGGGGCAGAACTCCGTCGTCCACGCCCTGCTCACGGGTGCCCGGAACCTCGGCGCCTTCTCCTCGGGCACGGAGGGATTTTTCGAGCACGTGCGGACGCCACTCGGGATGGCCGAACGCGAGCTCGAGGCGACGGAGCGCATGCGCGAGATCGGCGTGAACGCCCCGGAGCCGGTCGAGGCGTTCGAGGTGGAGGGCCTGGGCGTGCTCGTGATGGAGTACCTGCCGGCGTTCCGGACGCTCGACGAACTCCCTCCGGGGCAGGTTCGCGGACTGGCGAGTGAGCTTGTAGGGTCGCTCGCGGCGATGCACGAGAACGGGCTCGTCCACGGCGACCTGCGTGCGGAGAACGTCCTCTACCAGGACGGGGGGCTGTACTTCATCGACGCGACGACGGTACGGGAGGGGCGGATCGACGCCGCCCGGGGCTACGACCTGGCGTGTGCGCTGGCGGTGCTGGCGCCGATCATCGGGACCGCCGCGACCGTCGAGACCGCGTTCGACCACTACGACCGGGAGGAA
>CAYSJP010000179.1:0-4952 GCA_964431395.1 uncultured Halobacteriales archaeon | reverse complement strand
CAATCAACAGGCGTAACAATCCCTATCCCTGATTCCGTGGTATGGCAGACATCGACATTTCGGGGCCCGACGGCGAGTCGGATGACGGGATCGGGCCGTCCGGCTCGTCGCTCCCCTACTTCTTCGGGAAACGATTCGTCGTGCTTCTGATCGTTCTCGCGGGACTGTTTCTCACGCGCCCGCTCTGGCACGGCCTGGTGTACGGCATGTTTTACTCCCCGACCGGGCTCGTCCTGATGGGCGGAGCCAGCCTCACGGCGCTGGTCCTGTGGTTTCTCCCGCCGTCGCGTCTGGGCCGGGGGGGCGCCGTGTCGGGCCTGGTGACACGGGTGTTCGAGGAGGCGAGTTCCGACGACGACTCGCCCCTGACGAGCGAGGCCACGTCCATGCGCAAACTCCGTATCTTCGGGGTCGCCGTCGGCGTCCTGCTCCTGTTGTCCCTCGTCGTCGGCATCCCCGCGGGCGTGCTCGAGCAGCGGACGCTCGCGGAGCGGACGATGGCCGACGCGACGGAAGTAGAGGAGTTCCCGCAGGCGAACCCCGACAACCCGCGGGTCGTACCCCGGAAGGTGTCCGACGTGTCGACGCGTGGGTCGGTTTCGTACCGACAGTACCGGCTCGGCACGAGCGACATCGCCAGACAGGAGGACGGCTCGCTGGCCTGGTCGTACGCCATCCAGCCCGACGGTCCCCGAAACAAGCTGTTCGAGAACCAGCGCGGCGTCCTGGTCGCGAACATGACCTCGATTGACGACCGCCAGACGACGGCGTACGACGAGACCGAGTTCACGTACGGCAAGGGGATGTACCTCCACCGGTCGGCCGACTGGCAGCTCAAGAAGACCGACTACCTCGCGAAGTACAACGACGACGCCGTCGAGTTCAGCCACGACGGAACGCCGTACATGTACTTCCCGAAGACGGGCCACGAGTGGAAGCTGTTCCCGTTCCCCCACACCGTCCCGACGTGGGACGGGGGAGCGCTCGTGCACCCCGACGGCGAGATCGAACACCTCACGCCCGACGAGGCCCGGGCGAACGAGATCCTCGACGGCCAGCGCCTCTATCCGCTGACGTTGACTCTCGCCGAGGTCGGCTCTCTGGGATACCGTGAGGGCATCATCAACCAGCTTCCGGTGGTCGGTGCTCACGAGGGCGAGATCGAAATCGCGGGGCTCCCCGAGGGCGCCGACAACGAGCAGCCGTTCGTGATCGACCTCGCGGGCGAACAGATGTCGTACGTGACGGCCATGGAACCGTTCGGTCAGGACACCCGCGGACTCGACGAGGTGTGGTTCGCCAACGCCGAGACGGGCGAGTACACCTTCTTCGGCACCGACAGGGAGACCTTGACGGGGCCGGAACGCGCGATGGGGATCGCCCGTTCGGCCGACTCACAGACCAACTGGGGGGAGAACTTCGTCGTCACCGAACCCGTCCCCGTGACGATCGACGGCGGACTCTGGTGGCAGATCAAGGTGTCGCCGACCGACTTCACCGACGTCACCAGAAACGTCTTCGTCAACGCCGACACCGGCGGAGCGGTCGAGATCCGTGGGGATGCCGGCGTCCGGGAGTTCATCGCCGGGAACGTGAGCGCCGGTGACCCCGTCAACGGAACCGATCCGGGAACCGATCCGGGTGACGACTCGGACGTGGCGTACACCATCATCATCACCGACGAGGACGGGAACGTGATCGAGCGCATCCCGGTCGAGGAGGGCCAGAGCACGGAGATTCGCCAGGCGAACAACAGCACGACTAACGGAACCAGTTCCGGAAACTGATACTGTCGGCTGTACGTCCGTACAGAATTTCGCCACCCCGGGGTGGCGAGTATCGTTACGAAGTTACAGCCGACAGTATGACCTACCGCCGCCGCTCGGCGACGTTCTCCTCGGCCGTGTCGCGGCTCACGACCTCGTACATCAGCGCTCGCGTGCCGTCCTCGTTCGGTCGCAGCACCCGCCCCAGGCGCTGGACGAACTCCCGCTCGCTGCCCGACCCCGACAGGACGACCGCCACGTTCGCGTCCGGGACGTCGACGCCCTCGTCGAGGACGTTCGAGGTGACGACCCGGGAGTAGATCCCCTCGCGGAAGTTCTCCAGAAATCGCCGGCGCTCCGCGGTCCCCGTCTGGTGGGTGATCGCGGGGATCAGGAACCGCTCGGAGAGCCGGTAGACGAGGTCGTTGTGGGCGGTGAAGACGATGATCCGGTCGCCGCGGTGGCGGTCGAGGATGTCCGCGAGGGCGTCCAGTTTCGCGTCGGCGTTGAACACGATCTCGCGGGCGCGCTGCTTGGCGAGCAGGGCCTCACGCGCCGCGGGATCCGACCCCGACCGCATCACGAGTTTCCGGTAGTCCTGCCCGGAGCGCATGTCGAGGTTCGAGCGCGCGAGGTAGTTCGTGAACGTCTCCTGGCGGTTCTCGTACTCCCGGCGCTCCTCGGAGGTGAGGTCGACCTCGACCCGCTTGAGGTCGTACGGTGCGAGGTGCTCGCCCGCCAGTTCCTCCGGATCGAGCCGGTGGACGACCGGTCCCACCACCTCGGCGACGACATCGTGGGCGCCGTCCGGGCGCTCGAACGTCGCCGTGAGGCCCATCCGGGCGGGCGCAGCGAGCAGGCGGGCGATCTCGCGGTAGCGCTCGCCGCCGAGGTGGTGGACCTCGTCGAACACGACGAACCCGAAGCGGTCCCCCAGGTCCTCCGCGCGGATCATCGCCGAGTCGTACGTTGCGACCGTCAGGGTCCCGATCTCCCGTGTGCCGCCACCGAGCTGGCCCGCGTCGGTCCCGAAATCGCTCCGCAGTTCCTCGCGCCACTGCACGAGGAGGTCGATCGTCGGGACGACCACGAGCGTCGGCGTCCCCAGGCGCTCGATCGCGCCCAGCCCGATCACGGTCTTGCCGCTCCCGGTCGGGAGTTCGAGCGTGCCGCGGCGGTCGGCGTCCTCCCACGCTGCGAGGGCCTCCTGCTGGTAGTCCCGGAGTTCGTACGCCGAGGCGAGATCGAGATCGGGGAGATCGAGCACCCGGTCGTCGACGTCGACGCCCCGATCGGCGAGCGCGTCCCTGACACTCGCGTACCGGAACGCGGGCGCCCGCCCCGTCTTCGAGCGCGGGTCCCGCTCGACCCCGGGGAGATTCCGGGGGGCCTCCCCGGAGTCGCTCTCGATCCGGATCGTGCCGTCCTCGTACCGGAGCGCTACCGACACGCGCCACCGTTCGTCCGGGACGGACATAAGCTCACTCCGACACTCACGACGTTTACTGTCCCCCGACACGACGCTTATTATCCGATGGGACATACACGCGGGCGCCATGTCCGAGGAGAGTTTCGGCGCGAAGGTCGCGGACTTTTTGGACAGCCTGGGGTTCGAGGAGTTGACCGACGACTATCGCGACGAACACCGGGAGGCCGAGCGCGCCCTCTCGGAGGTCTTCAGCCCGCTGCCCCGGTATCTCGCCGAGGAGCCGGCGGTCCACGAGGTGAACAAGGTGAACACCCACGACGACGGCGGCGACGTCCTCGTGCCGGTGGTGCCAGCCCTGTTCGAGGACCCCGGCGAGCCCGACCGCGATCACGTCTGGGAGACGGTCGGATGGGTCACAGAGGCCGTACACCCGGTCTTCGATGCCCACCACGTCCGGCACTACGACGTCCAGTTCGCCTACGCCGACAAGGCGGAGGAGGAGGTGATCTACCGCCGGGTCACCGTCCACCCGCCCCTGGTCGAGCGGTACCTCGCCGAGCCGGGATTCGATCTCGAGGAACTGCGCGAGGCTGTCGCGGCGGGTGACAACGGTGACGACGGCGTGCCGCCGGTGAATTTCAAACAGTTCGACGCGGTTTCGACGGCCTCTTCGGGCGCCTATGCCGCGAACCACGCGGCGGCCGCGGCGGCCGCCTCCGCGGCGAGTGCGGGTGCGGCCGCGGCGTGTGCCGGCGGCGCGGCCGGGGGTGCCGCCGGAGCGGGCGCGGGGGGCTGCTGATCCGGGACCACGCCGGTTTTTTATGTGTCCCCCGAGTCCCGACGGTCGATGATCGAGCTCATCGCGAACTACCACTGCGCCACCGGCGAGGGGCCGCTCTGGCACCCCGACCAGAAGCTCCTCTACTGGGTCGACATCCCGGACGGCGAACTGTACAGCTACGATCCCGCGACGGGCGAACACGAACTCCGCCACGAGGGCGAGCGGGTGGGCGGGCTCACGATCCAGGCGGACGGCGACCTCCTGCTTTTCGGCGAGTCCGGGTCGGTCCGGACCTGGTCCCACGGCGTCGGGGAGACGCTGATCCCGGAGATCCCGGAGGACGCCGACTCGCGGTTCAACGACGTGATCGCCGGGCCGGAGGGGCGGGTGTACTGTGGCACGATGGGGGGGAACCTCTACTGTCTGGACGTCGACGGCCGGCTCCGGACGCTCGTGGAGGGGATGGCGACGCCCAACGGCATGGGCTTTACCCCCGACAACGAGCACATGTACGTCACCGAGACGAGCGCCCAGACCATCTGGCGGTACGATTACGACCCCGGGACGGGCGACCTCTCGAACCGGGAGGCGTTCGTCGACACGACGGGGCGGTCGGGCAAACCCGACGGGATGACCGTCGACGCGGAGGGGCACGTCTGGTCGGCGCGCTGGAACGGCTGGTGTGTCGTCCGGTACGACCCCGACGGCCGCGAGGTCGAGCGCGTCGAACTTCCGGCGCGGAAGGTCTCCGCGATCACCTTCGGCGGCCCGCAGTACGGGACGGCGTACGTCACGACTGCCGGCGGCGAGGGGAACCCGGCCGTCGAGGGGGAGGGCGCCGGCGGGCTCTACGCCGTCGACCTCGGCGTCGCCGGGACCCCGGCGTTCCGGTCGGACGTGACGGTCTGATACTGATCGTTGTAACACGCGACAACAATCATCACGAGGCCCCACCCGCACCGCGCCCCACACCGGA
>CAYSJP010000178.1:0-4966 GCA_964431395.1 uncultured Halobacteriales archaeon | reverse complement strand
CCTACAACAAGTCGACCGAGGCACACATCGGCCGGCTGAAGGCCAAGCTCGCGGAGAAGAAGGAGGAACTCGAAAAACAGTCCGGCAGCGGCGGCGGCCAGGGCTACGCCGTCCAGCAGACCGGCGACGCCACCGTCGCCATGGTCGGCTTTCCCAGCGTCGGCAAGTCCACCCTGCTGAACGCCCTCACGAACGCCGAGAGCGAGGTCGGCTCCTACGAGTTCACCACGCTCGACGTCAACCCCGGCATGCTCCAGTACCGCGGCGCGAACATCCAGTTGCTGGACGTTCCCGGACTCATCGAGGGCGCCGCCGGGGGGCGCGGCGACGGCCGGGAAGTTCTCTCGGTCGTGCGCTCGGCGGATCTGATCCTCTTCGTCATCTCCCCGTTCGAGGTCGAGTCCTACGAGCGCCTCAGCGAGGAGCTGTACGCCAACAAGGTCCGCCTCGACCGGGAGCCGCCGAGCGTCTCCGTCTCCCGGAAGGGAAAGGGCGGCATCCGCATCAACGCCAGCGACGACTTCGACCTCCCCGAGGAGACGGTGACCGGGGTACTCCGGGAGCACGGCGTCGTCAACGCCGACGTGACGATCCGGGGCGACCTCGACATCGACGAACTCATCGACGGCGTGATGGACAACCGCGTGTACCTCCCCTCCATCGTCGTGCTCAACAAGGCCGACCTGATCGAGAGCGACTACGCCGACACCGTGTACGAGCGACTCGAGGGGTACGGCCTGGACCCCGAGGAGGTGACGTTCATCTCCGCCGAGAAGGACCGTGGCCTCGACGCGCTGAGAGAACGGATCTGGGACACCCTGGGGCTGATCCGGATCTACATGGACAAGCCCGGCCGGGGGGTCGACTACGAGGAGCCACTCGTTCTCCGGGAGGGAGCGACGATCGGCGACGCCTGCGAGACGCTGGGCGGGGAGTTCGCGGACGGGTTTCGCTTCGCCCGCGTGACGGGCCCGAGCGCGAAACACGACGAACAGCAGGTCGGGACGGACCACGTCCTGCAGGACGAGGACGTCCTCCGGATCACGACGACCCGATGACGCCCCCGAGGATGCGACCCGACGCCGCCCCCGGGGATACCCGATGAACAACGACGCTCGCCGGCGGTTTCTCCTGGTCCTCGCCGTTGGCGTGATCCCCTGGACCGCCGTGTCGACCCGGGGAATCACGACCCTGCTCCACCCCCTCGGCCTGGTGAACTTCACGCCGCCGTACCTCGTCTTCCTGCCGAGGTACGTGTTCGTGTACACGCGCGGGCTCCCGGAGTACATACTCGCGTGGCCGATCGGCGTTCTCGTCTATCTCCTGGCGCTCGCGAGCGCGGCCGGCGGCCTGTTCGGCCGGGAGGACCGCCGGCTGACGGCCGGCCTGCTCGTTCTCGTCGCGCTCACGCAACTCTCGGTCGCGGCGGGATTCTCCCGCCGGCTGAACTACGTCGCCGTCCCGTTCGTCACGGTCGCGGCGGTCGCGGTCGCCTGGCACGTGCGGTGACCGACCGGTCGCGGCCGACTGCTCTTTCCTCCGGGTTCCGCTACTCCCCGCCCCCGTCTCCGTCGTACTCCCGAAGCGCCTCGAGTCGCTCGACCATCCGGCCGACCAGGTCCTCCAGGTCCGCCCGGAAGGGCTGGTTCGAGCCGGCGTCCTCGTACTCCCCGCGCACCCCCTCGGTGATCGCCTCCCCGACCACCCCGTTCATCGTGCCCGCGGCGTCGGCGAACGCCCGGTCGCTCATGAGGGTGTCGACCTGGCCGAGCGCGTCCGCTATCTCCGCCCGGGTGGCGTCGGGCTCCTCGACGAATCCCCGGTCCGGCACGCGCCCGACGGCGTCGCCGACGACGCGGGTGACCGGGTTGAACCTCGTCTCCAGGTCGGTCCGCACGCTCCGCACCTCGACCGTCGGCACCGGGAACTCGACGATGAACCGTGCGACGTCGAAGGTCTCGTGGGAGTGGAAGTGGTACTGCTGATCGCGGACGTACGCCGTCTCGAGTGCCTCGCCGTTCGGGTCGAGCAGTTCGACGGTGACGACCTCGACGGCGTCGTCGCCCGGCTGTGGATCGCCGCCGGGCTCCCGCCCGGGCCCCTCCTCGTCCGCTGGTGGCGTCGACTCGGCATCCCCTGCCGGCGTCGACTCGGCGTCCTCCGCTGCGGTCGTCTCCTCTCCGGGCTCGGTTCCGTCGGCCGGCGTCCCCTCGTCGCCGTCGGTCGTGTCGTCCTCGCCGATGTTCTCCCGCGTGAGGTCCGGCAGGTACGTCGGCCCCTGGTAGGTCTCGACGGAGTCGAACACGACCGACCCTTCGTCGGTCACGTGCCCCCGACCGGACAGGGCAGCCCTGCTCGAGGATCCCCACGAGGAGCGCTGGAAGCCCGAGTCGATGAGCTCCTGTTGCATGCGCGCGTCGGTCCAGACGTCGCTCCAGGAGTAGCTCATGAAACTCTCCAGGCGCTCGGCCGACCGTCCCGATCCGGAGCCGAAGTTCCCCCCGACGGAGAAGTCGCCACTCGCGTCGAACTCGGTGCTGTCGACGTGGGCGAACGCCCCGTCGGTCAGGTCGTACCCGAAGGAGGTGACGCCGGGCGGATCGCTGCCGTTCTGTGAGTTCTCGTGGCGTGCGTGGTCGCGGTCGACGTCGCTACCGTTGGCCGTCGCGTCGCTGCCGCCCGATCCCCGCTGTGCGAGGGGGTGCTGGTTCGGGTCGGTGTAGGGGTCGCCCCGGAGGTTGTGACCGACCTCCTGGGCGACGGTGTGGGTGAACTCCGCCTCGTCCCACGCGGCCCCGTTGGCCTCCGGCTCCAGCGTCGACACCGCCTGCTTTCGGCTCCCCGGATACAGCCCGAGACTGCCGTAGTAGCCATCCGGCAGGATCAGCACCGTGACGTCGAACCCGTTGTTCTGTATCGCGGACCGCGCGTCGGAATCGCTCATGTGGGTTTCGTTGTAGAACGTGCCGCCGTTGGGGAAGTTGGGCTTGCTGTTGTGGTTGCCCTTGGCGGCCTTCTGGAGCGTCGTGTACGCGTCGGAGTAGTCGCTGTTCCTGTCGTCGGGGTCACCGGTGATGGTGCCGGCGCTGTAGGCGAACGTCGCGACACCCCCGGGATAGGTCGCCGGGAGGTACTGCGCGGCCATCCGTGCCGACCGACTGAAGTCGGCGAGATCACCGTTGTTCGCGGCGCCGAAGTTGCTGCCGTTGTCGGGGTCCTGGACGCCGACGATCCCCACCCGGAGTGCGGCTGCCTCGACCGTGGTGTAGTCGCTGCCCTCCGAGAACACCCTCGACTCCAGCCTCGCTCCGGAGTCGGGCTCGACGGCTTCCACCTCGACCGACGACACCGAACTCTCCAGGGTAAGAACGGGCGAGTTCGTGGTGCTCGATGCGTCGGTGAACACGGCCCGGGGATCGGCGCCGTCGTCGAGATCCTCCACGTCGTCCTGGGAGAGTTCGAACGTCGTCGAGGGGCCGCCCCGGGCGTCGACCTCGAGATCGAGGCCGCTGGAGAGGTTGTCGAGGTTCTCGCCGGTCATCGGGACGACCGGCGCGACGTTGTACGCCTCGACCAGCGGCGGGTCGTCGAGGTTCGTCGGGCTACCGCTCGCGCCGTCCACCCGCGTGTCCTCGACGGTCTGGAGGAGTTTCGCGTCGCCGAAATCGATCGTCGGCACCTCCCCGGCGCCCTCGAGGATATCCCCGATGGTGTCCTCACACCCCGCGAGCGCGGTGCTCCCGGCCGCCGCCAGCACGGCAAGGTACCTCCGGCGCCCGACCCCCTCCGGAACCGATCCGGGATTCCCGTCCGTGTCTCGATCGTCCGACCCGGTGTCCCCGCTCATGATCGCCCCCGGGAGACGACTCCCCCGCCGCTCTGGCCGACGCGGAACCCTGCCCCGCCGGGTCGCTGGGTCCCGCTACTGTTGGTCGTCCCCCGGCCCGATGCCACCGCCACGCACGACCCCGTTCGTTCGACCCCCACCACGTCCCACCGGCGTTCCCGTTCACCACTACCGGAATCCATACGCTCTACTAACAGGCAACGCTTATAGCTTTAATCCCGGCTCATCCGGCGCGTACGGGACACCATGGACCGGTTCCCGGCGTGTCGCGGGGCGTGGACCGGCCTCCGGTCGGCGCCTTTCGGGAGCGGTCGCCCCTGCCGGGACCCGTTCCACCCGGGGTCGTCACTCGTCCTCGAGCAACCGCTCCGGCGCGCCGGCGAGTTCGACGAGCGCCTCGGCCTCGACGTGGTGGAGGTCGCCGGGGATCACCAGCAGGTGGAGCGGGTCGCCAAAGTCGTGGTCCGCGAGCGCGGCGATCCGATCGGCCGCCACGACCGGCGCCGCGCTCCCGGCGCGGGCGATGGCGACTCCGAGGTCGTCGCCGTGCGCGTCCGCGAGCAGGTCCGCGCCGCGGTCGGCCGTCATGTACGCCTCCCGCTCGGCCTTGATATCCAGGTAGACCAGGGTGTGCAGCCCCCGCTCGCGGTTCGCGTCGATCGTTTCGAGAACGCTGTCGGGGACGCCCGACGCGCCGTGGGAGTCGGGGAAGGGGAGCGTCGTCGCCTTTCCGAAGCGGTAGTTCTGGAGGCCAGCGAGACCGGCCGCGGCCGACTGAGCGGTCGTCCCGTGGACGATTCGGGTGTCGATACCCCGGTCGTGGGCGCGCAGGCGGAGGTCGACGTGGGTCGTCGAGATCATCGTGTCGCCGGCGGTGAGGAAGACGGCGTCGCCCTCGCGGGCGGCCGACAGGATCGGCCCGGGATCCCGCTCGACGCCCGCCCGGTTGCGCACCTCGATCCCGGTGTCGTGGTACGACCCCAGCGCCTCGACGGTCGTCCCGGCGAGACGGCTGGTGTAAAACTCCGCGAAGACGCGATCCGCTTGCCGGATCGCCTCCCGGCCACGGACCGTGACAGAGCGCTCGTCGTACAGGCCCAGTCCGACGAAAGTGAGCAT
>CAYSJP010000177.1:0-4981 GCA_964431395.1 uncultured Halobacteriales archaeon | reverse complement strand
GGACGGGATCGCCGGTCCCCTAATCGTCGGCCGGAGCGGCGGCCGCCTCGTGGGTGACCTCGGTCCCGAGCAGGTCGAGGAACTGCGCGATCCACTCGGGGTGGTCCGGCCAGGCCTGGCCGGTCACGAGGTTGCCGTCGGTCGTCACCTCGTCGACCCACGAACACCCGGCGGCCTCGACCTCGGGCTGAACGGCGGGATACGCCGTCATCTCGTAGCCGTCGAGGACGCCCGCGGCGGCGAGTATCTGTGGGCCGTGACAGATCGACGCGACCGGCTTGTCCGCCTCGAAGAAGTGGCGAACGGCGTCGAGCACTTCGCCGTAGCCCCGGAGGTACTCGGGCGCGCGCCCGCCGGGCACGACCAGGGCGTCGTAGTCCGCGGGGTCGACCTCGTCGAACCCGTGGGTGAGCTGGAAGTCGTGACCCCGAACCTCGAGGTACGTCTGGTCGCCACGGAAGTCGTGGATCGCCGTCTTCACCGTCTCGTCGCCGTCTCTCTCGGGACAGACCGCGTGTACCTCGTGGCCGACCGCCTGGAGGGCCTGGAACGGCACCATGATCTCGTAGTCCTCGCCGAAGTCGCCGACGATCATCAGGATTCGTTTGCCTGTCATGTGGAATGCACCCATCAGGGGTGTACGTCTGTCAGGAAAATAAAGGTACGTCTTTCGGGGACGCTCCCGACGGGTGTCACCCGATCAGGAAGGCAAGGGAGTGGATTTCCAGCCGGGGTCGCGACCGGTCCGGCCGATGAGGTCGGAGCGACACGCCGGGCAGTAGTCGGGAACGTCGGCTTCGCTCCGGGGGACGTACACCGCGCCGCCACACACGACACACGCGTCGCCGACGATGGTCGCACAGTCCACACAGAGGTTGAAGTCCTCGACTGTGAGGTCACGCAGCGGTTCGAGTTGGTCGTCCAGAGCGCACTCGTCTATGGCCGCTTGGCAGTTGGTGCATGATTTCATGGCGATGCACGTGTCACGAGGTGACCCCCACCTAAATAGCTGCCTCCGGGAACCGCGGTGGACCGGCCGCCCGAGTGGAACGATCCACCGCGCGTCCCGACGGCCATCCGGCTACCGGCACACCGGCGCCTGCCGCCGGAATCCCGGCGGCGTCCCCGTCCCCGCGGTCAGGCGGGTCGTGGTACCGTGACGCTCGGAAGTGTTATCCCCGCCACAGGCCTACGTGTGTTTGCAATGGCAACTGGCAACGTTGATTTCTTCAACGACACCGGCGGTTACGGATTCATTTCGACTGATGACGACGCGGTAGACGACGACGAGGACGTGTTCTTCCACATGGAGGACGTCGGCGGGCCCGACCTCGAGGAGAACCAGGCGGTCGAGTTCGACATCGAGTCGTCCCCCAAGGGACCGCGCGCGACCAACCTCGTCCGCAAATAACGGCGCAGTTCACTCATCGCCGCAGGCGATGATTGATAATGACTGTTGTAGTCTCTTACCGGTGAGCGCTGCCACCGGGGGTGGCGCTCACCGGTAAACACCTACAACAGTCATTATGAACGTTCCTCCGAAACCATCGATCACCCGTAGCCGGCGCTTCGGGATACCCGGATCGGGTCCGGAAACGGAGCGGTTCCGGTTGGGCCGTCGGGTCGTCGTACGTTCCCGTGAACTCCTGCTCGCCGCGGACGAGTTCGTCGACGCCCTACGGATCCACGCCCGACTCGAGCGTGTCGATCAGGGAGACCCCGAGCTCCTTCGAGAGCGGGGCGTTCGCGTTCCCACAGTGTGGCGACTGGATGCAGGCCGGACACCCCGTCTCGCAGGGACAGGCGGCGATCATCTCCCTCGTCCGGCCCAGCAGCGTCGCGAACGCCTCGTAACCCCCGCGGGACAGCCCGACACCGCCGGGGTGGCCGTCGTGGATGAACACCGTACTGCCCCCGGTGTCGGGATGGAGCGGCGTCGACAGCCCGCCGATGTCCCGGCGGTCACACAGCAACTCCAGGGGGAACAGCGAGATCATCCCGTGTTCGACCGCGTGGAGCGCGCCGCCGTACTCGGATTCGTCCCGGCTTTCCCCGCGGATCGTGCGTGCAACGTCCGCCGGGAGCACGAAGTAAAGCGCCCGGGTACGGAGCGTCGTCTCCGGCAGCGGCTCCCGGAACTCCACGCGCGTGCCGTCGTCGTCCGCCCCGTCGTACCGGACGTAGCCGTCGGTGCGTTCCCGGACGGTGACGTCGGCGAGCCGGACGTCGAGCCCGCCGTACGACGTAACCTGCTTCGCCTCGAGTTCCCGGTCGATCGAGACGCGTTTCTCCCGCAACGCCCGGGTGTGATGGCGCGCGTTCGTCTCCCGCAGCAGCGCTCGACCCCTCTCGAGTTCGAGCGCCGCGACCTCGTAGGTGCGGCCCTGGTGGTGATAGATCGCGTCGGGGTGTGCGTCCCGGAGCGCGTCGGCGAAGGGGAGGCGGGCGATCGTCTCGTCGCGCCCGGTGTCGACAAGACGGATCTCCCGGTCGTCGATGGTCCGGAGGCTCAGGGACTGGTTGGGGCTCTTCTCGCCGTCGTACGTCCAGCGAACGCCGGCGTTCGTCCCGCGGCGTTCGAGCGCGCCGTCGGCTTCGAGATCGGAGACGAGGTCCGGAAACGAGGGCCCGAAGTGGACGTCGTCTTCGGGTTTGAGCCAGTTCTCCCGGGCGGCACACAGCACGTGGTCGGGCAGCAACTCCCCGTTCTCGGGGTTGACGACGGCGCGTTCGAGGTCGCCATCGAAGAACGCCCCGGGGTTGGCCATGAAGTACTGATCGAGCTGGTCGCGGCCGCCGACGAGCGCGACGAGCGCGGGATCGGTCCCGCGCCCCGCTCGTCCGGCGCGCTGGTGGGTGGCCATCCGCGTCCCCGGGTAGCCATCCAGCAGGACGGCGTCGAGGCCCCCGATGTCGATCCCGAGTTCCAGGGCGTTCGTGCTCCAGACGCCCCTGATCTCGCCCGCACGCAGGCCGGCTTCGATCTCGTCCCGGCGGTCCTGCTCGAGCGCTGCCTGGTAGGCGGTGACCGCGTCGGCGAGGTCGTGTTTCCCGCGTTCCCGGAGCCGCTCGCTGGACTGCTGGGCGTAGCGCTCGGCGGTCTGGCGGGCGCTCGTGAACACAAGCGTCTGGTACCCCCGCTGCAGGAGGTCACAGAACAGCCGCGTCGTCTCCGGGTGCGGCGACCGGCGCTTCCCACCTGCGGGCGATGGGTCGTTGGCAGCCCGTGTCGCCCCGCCGTCGGTCGTCGCGTCCTGCTTGAGCGGCGGGTTCCAGAACGCCCAGTTGCGGGGTCCGGTCGCGCTCGTGTCCGCCTCGACGAGCGCGAAGGAGTCCTCGGGCTGGCCGGTGACGCCGCTCGCGTGTGCGACCGGATTCCCGATGGTGGCGGAGCAACAGACGTAGTCCGGATCGCTCCCGAAGCGCTCGCAGATCCGGGCGAGCCGGCGCATCACGAGCGCAACGTGGCTCCCGAACACCCCCCGGTACTCGTGGACCTCGTCGATCACCACCGTCTCGAGCGACTCGAACAACCATTCCCAGAGCCGGTGGGCGTGGGGCAGGATCCCGTAGTGCAGCATGTCGGGCGTGGTGAGGAGGATCCGGGGCTCGTCGTCCCGGATGGCCCGTTTCTCGTGTCCGCTCTGCTGGCCCGTGTACTGGGCGACCCCGACCCGGGGTCCGAAGCCGAGCCCGTCCACGAACTCCCCGAGCGTCGCCTCCTGGTCGTTGATCAGCGCGCGCATCGGGGCGACGTACAGCGTCCGGGCGCCCGATCGGAGCGCGCGTTCGAGCGCGGGGACCGTGTAGGTCAGGCTCTTTCCCGATGCTGTCGGCGTCGCGACGACGGCGTTGTCCCCATCGCGGATCGCCCCGATCGCCTCGACCTGGTGGGCGTAGCACTCCTCGATGCCCCGCGCGTCGAGGGCGCGTTCGACACGCGGGTGGGCGTCCAGCGGGGCGAACTCGGCTGGCTGTCCGGGGGCGCGGTGCCGATGCCGGATGCGGTCACCGGCCCGGGGATGGTCGGCGAGCCACGCGGCGATCTCGTCCACTGGGACACCCGTAGGGGACTGGGTGGCTTAACTCCCCGCCAGCCGGGGCGAAAGTGAAACTGCGCCCGGTCCCGACCCCGAAAACCGGAAGCGCCGGTCGAACGCGGGACGGCGGACGGACGGGGGGCATCCCCGCACCGTCGGCCCGTCGAGCGGTTGCATCGGCCGGACTTCACGTGACCGAGCGCCGACGTGGATCGCTCATGCTGGTCACTGTAGTCTCCTATCGGTGGCGGCGAGCACCGGTAAGAGACTACAACGATCAGTATCAGGCGGCCTGGATGCGCTCCCACTCGTCGAGACAGTCATAACAGAGGTAGCCGGTGAAACCGTCGACCTCGTGCTTTTCGACTGGCGTGTCCTTCCCACAGCGTTCACAGTGCATCTTCTTGATTCGAATGTCGGTTTTCGGTAGCGTGTTTCATAACGACCCGTGTAGCGTTTTACCGCTCCGACCGCCCGCCGTCGGGCGGTCGATACGGTGATTGCCTACACGAGTCATTATCACACCCCGCAGGCGTTCCGCGAGCCGTGCGGTAGCCGTCTTGCTGTTCCACCGCCAGCACGACCGGTGACCTCCCCGAGGGTTCCGGCAGCCGCCTTCGCGAGGGGATGCTGAACCCATCGGTAGGCCGTACCGTAGGATTACGTCGCCTCCGGATTTAAAACTACGTGATTAACTGTGACGGTCCGGACGAAACACGTCGGTGACTGTGGCAGTCCGGCCGCGTGACCGAGCGTGGCGCGCTCCGGGAGCCCACGGCCGGAAGGATGTCCCCACCCGGCAGGCTTTACTCCCGGCGACGCGAACCCGCGTGTATGAGCGCGATCGTAGACCACACGATGATCCGCGTCGAGGACGTAGAGGAGTCGGTCGAGTGGTACACCACCCACCTCGAGTACGAGGAGAAGGCCCGGAACGTCCA
>CAYSJP010000176.1:0-4987 GCA_964431395.1 uncultured Halobacteriales archaeon | reverse complement strand
TGGGCACGGTGGGCCGTTACCCCACCGTCTACCTAATCGGCCGCAGCCACATCCTACGGCGCTTGCGCCTTTCGGACTCCCGTCACTCCAGACTGGGAGCCCCATCCGGAATTAGCCTCAGTTTCCCGAGGTTGTTCCGGTCCGTAGGGTAGTTTGGCCACGTGTTACTGAGCTGTTCGCCACGGGTCTGAACCCGTGCGACTAGCATGGCTAAATCGAATCCCGATAGCAATGGCCTCCGGCAGGATCAACCGGAATGGGTGCCCCGGCAGAACCGGGGCGGGTTGGCGGTTGCATCGACACCTAGAGACCGATCGGGTGTCACCGAACTGTCGTGGCTCACATCAGACCCCATCTGTACGGCGGACCGCAGGGGTGGAGTCCTCATCTCTTTCCGGACCTAAACGTACTCCGAGGCGGGTATTAAACCCATCGGAACGTCGGCCCGACCGCGCGGAGCGCGGCCCGGTGAAGGGGCCGGTCTCCGAGCGCCGTTCGTGTTCAACCGAACTGCCCTGTTACACTTAAGGGCGTCGGATCGCCCTCGTGCGATCCCGGCCACCCGTCGAGGGGCCCGGATCGGGCGTCGTTCGCATTACGTACGGATGGTCGTCTCACTGATAACCCCGTCGGATCGGATCGGCTTCGTGGCCCGATGACATGGGGCGTCGACACACCCGTCCCCCGAACGACCGTACCGGCCGGTCCTGACGGTGCAATCGACTCTCCGTCGGGTTCTGCCGCGCGAGCGGCCTCGCGAGGAAGGACTCCACGCCGCCCGGCCTACGCGAGATCCGCGCCGACCGCGTCCGCGACCGAGTCGAACCCGTCACGGTCCAGCAGGTCGAGCAGCCCCTCGTTGATGTCGCGCGCGATCGAGGGGCCCCGGTAGACCAGCCCCGTGTACAGCTGGACGAGCGTCGCACCCGCCCGGATCTTCCGGTAGGCGTCCTCGGCGGTGAACACGCCCCCGACACCGATCACCGGCAGGTCGGTCCGGGCTGCGACGAACCGGACCATCTCCGTCGCCCGCGCCTCGATGGGCTTGCCGGAGAGTCCACCCTCCTCCTCGCGGTGCTCCCCACGGAGGTCGTCGGGGCGATCGGTCGTCGTGTTCGTCGCGATCACGCCGTCGAGACCCAACTCGGCCGCGAGCTCCAGCGCCTCCTCGACCGCCTCTTTCGGGAGGTCCGGCGAGAGCTTCACGAGAAGCGGACTCGCGCCCCGGTCAGTGAGCGCGGTCAGGATTCGCTCCAGCGGTTCGCGGTCCTGGAGTTCCCGGAGTCCGGGGGTGTTCGGGCTGGAGACGTTCACCACGAAAAAGTCCCCGTGGTCGGCGACACGCTCGTACGTGTAGGCGTAGTCCTCGGCGGCGTCCGCCAGGGACGTGGACTTGGACTTCCCGATGTTGACTCCAAGCGGGACCTCCGGGGGCCGCTTTTCGGCGAGGCGCTCGCCGACCCGATCGGCCCCGTCGTTGTTGAACCCCAGCCGGTTGATCAACCCGCGGTCCTCCCGCAGCCGGAACATCCGCGGGCGGGGGTTGCCGGGCTGGCGCTCCGCCGTGACGCCGCCGATCTCGACGTGGCCGAAGCCGAGGCTGGCGAGGATCGAGGGCACGTGCCCGTTCTTGTCGAAACCCGCGGCGACGCCGACGGGGTTCGGGAACGACTCGCCGAACGCCTCGACGGCGAGGCGGTCGTCCGTGACGACGTACCGGGCGGCGAGCACCGACTCGACGGGCGTTCCCTGGGCCGCGCGGAGCAACCGGGAGACCCCCCAGTGTGCGGTCTCCGCCGGCAGCGCGAACAGGAGGGGTCTGACGACTCCGTAGGGATTCATGACGGTCCTAGGCCGGGCGTTTCATAATGACTAGTGTAGCGTGTTACCGCTCCGACCGCCCGCGTCGGGCGGTCGATACGGTAATTGCCTACACTAGTCATTATCAGAAGTCGTGTTCGACCTCGTCCTGATCCGCGCGCTGGATGATGATTTTGTCCTCACGCACGCGGACGAGCACCTCCTGGCCGATACCCATCCCCGCGACGGCGAGTTCGTCCTCGTGGAGGTTGATGTGAGCGTTGTGGTACTCACCGTCCTCTCCTTTCGCCCCGCTCGGGCTGAGTTTCTTTTTCCGAACCATTGGACCGTTAGGGGGTATTCGCCACAGGACGTACTTAAGGGTTCTCACCCGAACGCCGCTTTCGCGTTCGCACCCGCACGAAACACTCCCGCGCGCGCTCTCACGCAGCCATGATTCCGCTCTCTTGACGGTGGAATCTGCAAGGAGCGCTGGGGGTGCGCTATCGCCGTATATAAACCCTTCGCTCAGGACGGGTCATTTCGCCGATATATTTATAATGGTTCCTGTTCACGACCCGCGTGGAGGGAAAAACCATGGTACGTGAGGACGGTAAGCGGAACTTCGCGTTGCGCAAGGGAGACGGGGAAGAATCGAGCGTGTTCAGCGGGAACACGCCCCGGCAGGCGGCGCTGAAGGCCGCCCGGCGGCTCGACGACCCGGCGTCAAGCGAGATGGAAGCCGAGAACGATCCCACGGAGATCCAGCTGCGCGAAAAGGGTACCGACAAGGTCCACATCTACGACGCCTGGGCCTGGGAAACGAACGCGCCGAGCGACAAGCCCGACTGGATGCCCGGCGACATCACGGAGGCGAACGTCTCGAAAAAGGGAATCGACCACCTGGACGAGTAGCTCGTCCACCCCCGCTTCTCGCCGAGACACAACTGTTAGGCACCCGCCCCGCTAACTCATGAGCGCGCGGGTACACACGGTCGCACCACACGCACGAGCGTGGGATGACCGGCCGCCCTCCTCCCGCGCGACAGCGGTCCGGAGCCCCCAGTCGTCGTGCTCGAAACCTCGGACGGTGATCCTGACCCACGATCAGTCGTCGGCCGGGCGCTCGTAGGCGTTCTCCCGCTCGAGTTCGCCGCGCCGTTCGAGCACTGTCGGGGTTCTGCACACGCCCGGCTCGCCCGTGGCCTGCGGGATCACGCAGTTGTTGCAGTTCTCACAGATGGCGTCGCCGCCCGCGAGCAGCCGTGCCGGGAGGCGCGGCTCGGCGTAGAAGGGTCGGCCGATCCCGACGGCGTCACAGGCGCCGCTTTCGAGAAGGCGGTCGATCTGACCGCGTTCGCGGATCCCGCCCTCCATCAGAACCGGCACCGAGACGGCCTCCGACACCCGCCGGCACAGCTCCTCGTTCCACCCCGGCTCGAAGTCGTAGAACCACGACTGGATCCGGTTCCCGAGCGCGAGCAGGCGCGTCCGGAGCCGGCCCCCGAACGCCGTCGCGTACCCCTCCTGGAACGCCTCGTCGTCCCACGCGCGGCCGGGAAAGGCCCCGCGGACGATGCTGGCGTCCCAGAACACGGACGTGCGGACGGGGACGACGGCGTCGTACCCGATCTCCTCGAGCCTGCGGGCGATCGAGACGGCGTCGTCGGTCGAGAGTCGCCGCCGAAAGGGGGCAGGCGTCTCGTCGGGCACCTTCGTCACGAGCGGGACGTCGCCGGCGCGCTCGCGGACCTCGTCGTGGATCGCTTCGAGAAAGCGAACCCCGTCCGCGAAGGCGTCGTCCCGGCGGTTGTAGAACGGCGAGAGGAACTGCTGAACGATCCCCATGTTCGCCCCCGCGAGGTGCACGGCGTCGTAGCCGGCATCGACCGCCCACGCCGCCGACCGTCCGAAGTCCGCCGCCAGTTCGCGCACCTCGGCGGTGGACATGACGCGGGGCGAGAGGTCGACCAGCCCGAGGCGGTCGAGGGCACGGAGGGGCCGGGGCGGTCGCGAGACGGCGAGC
The DNA here is from genome assembly GCA_964431395.1 of uncultured Halobacteriales archaeon. Taxonomy (GTDB): domain Archaea; phylum Halobacteriota; class Halobacteria; order Halobacteriales; family Hikarchaeaceae; genus CAYSJP01. The sequence continues at coordinate 1,161 of CAYSJP010000176.1, read as the reverse complement.
TGTTCGTTGTTCTCTCCGCGGTGGCCGGCGTGCCACACCTCCCGGCTCCGCAGGCCGCCGTGTTCGAGCTGGATCGCGATCGTCGCGTCGTGGGCGTGGATCCGGTCGGTCAGTTCGGCGAGTCCGGCGACGAAGTCGGGGTCGGCCACCCGCGTCATGTTCGGCGCGGCGCACCCCCCCTCCTCGCGGACGATGGTCGCCCCCTGGAAGATCAGTCCCGCGCCCGACGCCGCGGCGGGTTCGAGTTCCCCGATGAGCGTCTCGATTGCCCCGGGGCCGTTGCCCGCACACTCGAGCAGCGGCGCGCGGTACAGCCGGTTGGGTACCTCGAGGCCGCCGATCGTGAACGGTTCCGTGAGTCCCGCGGACATCAGCGAAAAACCGGGGTCGCACTGGCATAACGGTTCGGCTCCGGCGGGGATCGTCACCCCCAGTCACGACTGTTCCGGCCCCTCGACCCCGGACTCTCTGGGCAACACATAAGTATCGCGCACCGGAAGTTCGGTACATCGGTTGCCCAGCGAACCCGCGTGTCTGCCCGCCGCGATGAGCCACCTCTAGGTGTTTGACAAGCCTTATTACTCCCCAACGTCTATCGCGGGTAGTATCTTGTGAGCCACTCCTGCCCCCACAACCATGGTTGACGTAACCCAACACGAACTCGTCCCCGAGCACAACGTCCTCCCGGAGGAGGAACTCGACGCGGTGCTCGTGGAGTACGGGATCAAACGCACGGACCTGCCGAAGATCAAGCAGAGCGACCCCGCGCTTCCGGACGACGCCGAGATCGGCGACGTCGTCGAGATCGTCCGGGACTCGCGGACGACCGACCGAGCGACCGTCTACCGACTGGTGGTCGAATGAACACAGAAGACAGACGCACCATCTCACGGGAGTACTTCGCACAGGACCGCCTCGCGGAACACCACTTCCGGTCGTTCAACGCCTTTCTCGGCCGGGGGATGCAGAACGTCGTCGACGAGAAGGAGACCATCGAGACCGACATCGGCGACAAGGAAGACGAGGAGCCGGTGTTCGTCGAACTCGGCGACGTCCGGGTCGTCACCCCCCGTGTCCGGGAGGCCGACGGCTCGGAGGAACTCCTGTACCCACAGGAGGCCCGCCTCCGGAACATCACCTACGCCGCCCCCGTCTTCATGG
>CAYSJP010000175.1:0-4989 GCA_964431395.1 uncultured Halobacteriales archaeon | reverse complement strand
CGAGATCATGCTGGGTCCGGGCCCCATCAGGATGCGTGACGGGACGTCGAGCTGGCCGGTTTCTGACGGATCTTTCATGATAGTTCCGACGGACTGCCCGGTCAAAACATCCCCGCTCCCGGCAACATCTCGCGACATATCACGCTCGTTCCCGTTTCGAAGCACACACGGCCGACCCGGGATCGGGGTGTGAAACGTCCCGTGTCGGTCAGTGAACGTAGATCGATTCGCCCTTGGCTGCCTCGGCGGCCTCTGAGAGCGCTTCGGGAAAGGTGGGGTGAGCGTGTAGTACGGTCGCAAGGTCGTCCAGTGATGCGTCTAACTCCAGAGCGAGGGTCGCCTCGGATATCGAATCCGAGGCTCTTGCTCCGACGATCCGGACCCCGACAAGTTGCTCATCGGCGTCCGCAATGACCTTGACGTACCCCGAGGGCTTGTCAGCGGTCAGCGCTCGGCCCGACGCACGCAGCGGGAACGTACCGATCAAAACATCGCCGTGTTGGTCGCGTGCCTCGGCTTCGGAGAGCCCGACAGTCGCCACTTCGGGATCGGTGTACATCACCGCCGGGACGTACTCGTTGTCGAACGTGGCGTCCTCCCCGGCCGCGGCGGCCGCAGCAACCTTCCCCTCCCGGTAGGCGATGTGGGCAAGATAGGGCGGGCCGGCCGCGTCGCCGACACAGAACACGTGATCGTCACTCGTTTGCATCCGCGCGTCCGTCCGTACGATCCCGTTTTCGTCGTGGGTGACTGCAGTCCGTCCCACGTTCAGTGCTTCGTACGTGGACGTCGGATCACGACCGACGGCCACGACGATATAATCCCCGGCAAGTCGAAGTGTTTCATCGCCACGCTCGGCGATCAACACGGGGGTCCCGCCCTCGTATTCGACCCGCTGTGCCAGCGTTCCGGTGTAGATGTCGTTGCTGTACATCTCGCTGGTTTCCTGAATCGAGTCGACGATCTCGGCTTCGAACTGCGTCAGTACCTGATCCAACGCCTCGACGATCGTCACGTGCGAGCCGAATTTGGTGAACTTCGTCACCGCTTCCATTCCGATGTATCCGCCACCCACCACGACGATCTCTTCCGGCACCGTATCGATCTGCAGGAGCTCTCGCGAGGAGACGACGCGATCGTGTGAGAACTCTAGTCCGGGTATTTCGACCGGCCGGGAGCCGGTCGCGATGATCGCGGACTCGAAGGATATCGTGCGGTCGCCGTCCCCGGTTTCGACTCGTAACGTCGTCGAGTCGTGGAACCGGGCCGTCCCTTCGATCAGTTCGACGCCGTGGTGGTGGAGGCTGTCGAGCACTCGCTCGTCGAGTCGCTCGATCACCGTCGCTTTCCAGTCCTGAATCGCCTGAAAGTCGACGTCGATATCGCCGGTCCGAATGCCGATATCGTTCCAGTGAGCGATGTCCTTCTGGAATCCAGCCGCGTGGATCAGTGCTTTCGCGGGAATACAGCCGTGATTGACACAGACGCCGCCGACCGTCTCCCGCTCGACCAGTACGACGTCGAGTCCCTTCTGTGCGGCCCGGATCGCCGCCGTGTACCCACCCGGCCCGGCACCGATGACCACGAGGTCCGTAATGACAGCCATGATCTTACCAGGGCTTTCGCAGTCTTAGTATTATCTGTGCTTGTCGAACTCGTGGGGGCGACGGAGGGGCCCCAAGCGTGTTGCGGGAACTGTCTCGTGAACGCCACGTATTTGCCCCGTGGTTCCGAACTTCGGACCGTGGAGTATCTCGAACGCCGGCGGTCGCTGGTCGAAGAGCGCCTCGCGGAGGTGCTCGACCGGCCGGATCCGGAGACGCTGCGGTCGCAACTCGAACACGTCACCCTCTCGGGTGGCAAGCGGGTGCGACCGACGGTGACGCTTCTGGCCTGCGAAACCGTCGGCGGGGCGCCCCGTGACGCGGTCGACTTCGCCGTCGGGATCGAACTCGTCCACAACGCGTCGCTGGTCGTCGACGACATCATCGACGAGTCCGACGTCCGGCGCGGGAAGCCGAGCGCGTGGGCGGCGTTCGGCCACGGGAGCGCCGTCGTCGCCTCCGACGGTCTGATGGGCGAGGCGTTCGCGTGTTTCTCGAGCGAACCGCGGGCGATGGAGCGTGTGGCCGACGCCATCGTCGAACTCGGCGAGGGCGAGGCGACGGAACTCGTCGCGAACCCAGACAGCGAGGCGGAGTACATGCGACTCGCCCGGCGGAAGACGGGCGCCCTGTTCCGGGCCGCCGCGGAACTCGGCGGGATCGCGGGCGAGGGGGACCCGGACGACGTCGACGCGCTGGGGCGGTACGCCGAACACGTCGGGATCGCCTTCCAGATCCGCGACGACGTGCTCGACGAGACGGCCGACGCCGACGAACTGGGGAAACCCATCGGGCAGGACGCCGAGATGGAGCGGCCCTCGCTGTTGCAGGTCACCGACATGACCCCCGAGGAAGCGAACACCCGTGCTCGCGACGAGTCGGAAAACGCGCTCGCCGCCCTTCAGGAGGTGTCCGTCGTCGACGAGACGGCGCGGAACTACCTCGCGGACCTCGCGGAGTTCGTCGTCGTCCGGGAGCGGTAGGCCGTGATTTGTGCCTCCGGGAGCGACGAGAGTGGGTTCGTTTGCCCGGGAGCGTCATAATGACTGTCGTAGCGTTTTACCGCTCCGACCGCCTGCCGTCGGGCGGTCGATGCGGTAATTGCCTACAACAGTCATTATCAGGTTCGGGCGAGGCGCCGGGACTGCCAGGACTCGACGACCGCGAAGGTGAGCGTGCTGAAGACGGCCAGAAGCGTCCCGGCGGTCAGCAGGATCGCGAGGACCGTCCGGGTGAGTTCGTCGACGAAGAAACCGCTCACGGCGTGGAGCACTGCTGTGATCGCGAGCACGTAGAAGGGAGCGTTGAGGTACTGCCACTCGAACTCGTCGGCGAGGTACGTGTCGGTGATCTGGCCCAGGCTGGAGGTGATGCCCGCGACGGCGATCCACCGGACGGCGCCGAAGGTAAAGCTCGCCAGCGCATCGATCGGCCCCCCGACGGCACCGGACGCCCGGCCCCTCTCCAGGAGTTCGTACCCTTCGACCGCCCCGATCAACACGAGCACGATGGCGACGACGTAGGTGACCAGCGTGACTCGACCCGCGTACAGCGACTCCCTGACGGAGGCCAGCGACTCCCGGACGACCTCCTCCATGCCGAGCCCGCGAAACAGGACGTACAGCCCGAGTAGTCCGGACGTCACCCCCAGCACGGCGCCGGGGAGACCCAGCCAGTCCGACAGGACGGCGAGGGGGTAAATGAGCAGCAGGACGCCCAGCGGTACGAGGACGGTTCCCCGGGTCTCGGGGTCGTTCAGCACCTGCTTCATCGTGTAGTACATCGACTCCAGGCCCTGTGCCTGGCGGACGACGATGCGCCGGACGCCGTCGATCACCACCCGGGACCGGATCACCGGCAGGACGCTCTCGTCCTGTGCGCCGTCGGTGACCACCAGCGCGCGGACGTCCGCGTCGGGGAACCGCTCGAGGACCGCGTCGAGCTCTCGTCCGACCTCCCGGTTCGCGCGGACGTCGTCCTCGTCGGTGCCGGTGACCGCCGCGATCGCGACCGGTTCCTCGGTCTCCTCGTGGATGTGGAGCCCCCCGAAGAGGACGTTCACGTCCGAGTCCTCGGGGTCGGCCGTCGCGAGCGAGACGGCGGCGTCTCGGACTGCGTCCCGGCCGACGACCGGCGTCTCGATTTCCGTCTTCCGGCCGAGGTCGTCGTCCAGGTCGACACACAGGACCAGCAGCATCGACCGTTCGTACGTCACGGGGGGTAATCGGTCTTGCTGTCCTTCCGGCCGAGAGCGTCGCCCGGAGACGGCGTCTGCCCCTCGAAAGGTCTTTAGACGCCGGTCGGTTAGCCACCTGCATGGCCGATTGCCCCCTCGCGGAGGAGTGTCCGAGCTTCTCGGAACGCATCGAAGGTCTCGGGTGTCAGCACTACGGGGATCGGGGCGGGGCGGAGTGGTGTAACCACTACGACATGCCGATCTCGGACCTCAAACGCCAGCCGGTGAAGATCGGCGAGGAGGTCGTCGTCGACGTCGTCGACATCCACGAGAGCGGGGCCGGCGTCGGGCACACCGACGACGGGTTCGTCGTGTTCATCGACGGCCTCCTGCCGGAGTGTCGCGCCCGCGTGAAGATAATCAAGGTCATGTCCAACCACGCCCGCGCCGAGGTGATCGAGCGCCTCCCGCTCGAGGAGGATGAGAGCGAGGGGGAAGGCGAGGACGGGGACGACGACGCGGAAGCCGAGACCGAAACGGAGGAGACCGGGAGGGGCACCGAGCGCCCGCCGGAACTCGGGAGTCGCGAGGACTTCTGGGGCAGTTGAACCGGACGGCGGATCGAGAACCCACGTCGGTCCGGGCGACGCCGCGCCGACCACTTTCACTCCGGTCACGACAGTTTTTATATCGTCGGGAACCAAGAGAGATGTGCCTCCCACTGAAAACAACGCGGAGGCGGAACACGCATGACAGATTTGCATACCCAGGCAGTAGAGATACAAGAGCAGTTCTCGGATCACCTCGACGTCGACGCCGACGACGTCCAGCAGCGCCTCGAGACGCTGATCGAGGAGTACAAGGTGCCGGCGGAGGAGGCCCGCCGAAGCGTCGTCAACCACTACGTCGACGAGGCGGGCATCGAGCGCGACGAACTGGGGCGTGGCGGGAGCACCGCCGTCGAGGTGGCCGACATCGACGAACCCGAACAGTGGATCGACCTCACGGCGAAGGTCGTCGAACTCTGGGAGCCACGGAGTGACTCCGTGGCCCAGGTCGGCCTGCTCGGCGACGAGTCGGGCCGGATCAAGTTCACGGCGTGGGCCAAGTCGGACCTCCCCGAACTCGCGGAGGGCGGGGTGTACCGGCTCGGCAACGTCGTCACCGACGAGTACGAGGGCCGGTACTCGGTGAAGCTCAACCGGACGA
>CAYSJP010000174.1:0-5017 GCA_964431395.1 uncultured Halobacteriales archaeon | reverse complement strand
GAGGTGGGCGACGTGACACAGCATCCCGGCCGCGGCGTCGCCGGGACCGTCGCGGGTCGGGAGACGATGGTCGGGAGCGCGGCGCTGTTCGAGGCGGAGGGGTGGCCGGTGCCCGGGGCGGTCGCCGACCGGGCGGAGGCGGCGCGGAAGTCGGGACTGATCCCGGCAGTCGTCGGGTGGTCCGGCACGGCCCGCGGAGTCGCGGTCGCCGGCGACCGCCCGCGGGAGGGCTGGGAGGCGGTCGTCTCCACGCTCGCCGCCGACCACCGGGTCGTCGTGATCACGGGCGACGGCGAGGCCGCCACGCGGCGCTTCCGGGAGCACCCGGACGTCGCGGAGACGTTCACCGGCGTTCCGCCGGAGGCCAAGACCGAGGTGATCGAGCGATTGCGCGCGGAGGGGCGGGTCGCCATGGTCGGTGACGGGAGCAACGACGCGCCCGCCCTCGGGACGGCGGACCTGGGGATCGCGCTCGAGCGCGGGACGAAACTCGCCGCCGACGCCGCCGACGCCGTCATCACGACCGACGACCTCTCCGCCGTCCCCGGGATTTTCGACGTCACGGGAGCCACCCGACGGCGGATCCGCGAGAACCTCGGGTGGGCGTTCCTGTACAACGCCGTCGCGATCCCGCTGGCGGTGGCGGGCGCGCTCAACCCGCTTTTCGCTGCGCTCGCGATGTCCGCGAGCAGCCTGCTCGTCGTCGCGAACTCCTCGCGGTCGATGTGAGCGTGGCCGGCACGACCGTCTCGCGGCAGACGTGAGCCTGGCCGGCACGACCGTCTCGCGGCAGACGTGAACGCGACCGACGCGAGCGCGATGGACGTGGCGGCATCGCCGGGAGACTCCCGAAATGAGATAATCTGCATAAGTTATGTGGAACCACCGAAGAACCACCTAAAAGACTAAAAATGTGTTTTTGAGAGGCTACCACGACGTGACCAGGATAACATTTTAGTGGGACGATCGGGTAGATACGGATGAGTGGTAGCCATGGCTCGTGTCGACTCCAGCCGCGCGAACGCAGCGACCCGGCGGTCGATCTCGCGGTACGATCTGGTGCTCGCGATCATTCCGGTCGCACTGATCGGGCCCGCGCTCCTCGCGAGCGCCCTCGGGATGGGGCTGGAGACGGGCCTCCTGCTCGGGGCGGTCGTCGGCGGGGCCGCGCTGCTCGACGCCGTGCTCCTGAACCCGCCCCGGGGCCGCCGGAAGGGCGGAAGCACGGCGTAGGTCACTCGGTCTCGCCGTCCGGAAACACCATTCAGGGCCACTCGGCCTCGCTACCCGGGAGCGGCTCCGCGACCACGCCGTCCTTTCGCGCTATCGGGCGCGCGTGTGCCGGGCAGACCTCCCGGTTTTCCGCCCACGGGACGTGCAGGCGGACGGCCGCGGGCTCCTCACAGCCGTTCTCGGCGCAGGTGTTCATCGCCTCGGAGTGACACGGCGGCGTAGTTCACGCTGTCGGTAGGGTCGCCGTCGTTCCAGTTCCCCTGGGAGCGCATCACCGCGGCAGTGAGACGGCCATCATCACCTCGTCGACGTACGCGCCGTCGATCCGGTAGTGGTCGGCGCGGACGGCCTCGGTCTCCCAGCCGTGGGCCTCGAGGAACCGGATCGCCTCCTCGTTCGTGGCCGGGACGGCCTGGTAGATCTCCTCGTAGTCGTTGGTCGCCGCCCACTGGAGCCCGCGTTCGAGCAACTGGCCGCCGATTCCGTGGCCGCGGTACCCCTCGAGAACGCCGACGGTGAGCTCGGCGGTGTGGGCGAGCTTCCGGAGTTCGGGGGCGTCGAGGTGGACCCAGCCGACGACCTCCCCCTCGACGGTCGCCACGAAGAACACCCGGGATTCGAGCTGGTTGTGGCGCAACAGCACCTCCTCGTGGTCGAGGAGGTCCGCGACGGTCTCGGCCTCGATGTAGGTGCCCGCCTCCGCGACCGCCCGGATCGCCCCGACCAGCCCGCCGAGATCCTCCTGGCGCGCCATGCGGATCTCGAAGCTGATCCCGTCGCCGCGGTGCTCCTCGGACTCGCCATCCTCGAAGGCCACCCTGAGTTCCTCGTCCTCGGCCTCGATCCGGCCGTCGCGTTTCAGGATGGCGACGTGGTGGCGGAATCCGCGGGGGTCGACGCCGAGCGCCTCCCGGACCTCCTCCGGTGGGACCGACCCCCGCGATTCGACGTACTCGTAGATGCGCCGGCGGTCGTCGTGACCGAACGAGAGGCTCTCGGTGACCTGCATGCGTACTGGTACCACGACACGACACATAATAGTTCCTGATGGACCGGGGGAACGGAACGCGGCCACGTCGCGACCGATTTTTGACGGCCCGGGCCCGAGTGGCGGCTGATGGTCGAGGCCGTCTTCGCCACGAACCTGGTCATGGCCCTGGTCGCGCTCGCCGCCTGCGCCCACCACGCCTACCCCGACCCCGACCGGCTGGCCTTTCTCGGGGCGGGCGTCGTCTACGGCGTCATCCTCGAACAGCTCGTGATCGTCGCGTTCGAGGCCTACCGCTACAACGCCGAGGACTTCCTGCTCACCGTCTTCGAGGTTCCGGTCGTCATCGGCTTTGGCTGGGCCGCGATCATCTACGCCGGACTCGAGATCGCCCGCTCGTTCGACCTTCCCACCAGGGTCATCCCCCCCTTCGTGGCCCTGTTCGCGCTGCACATCGACCTCGCGATCGACGCCGTCGCGATCCGGGTGCCGTTCTGGGAGTGGACGCCCCCCGGGGTCTGGTTCGGCGTGCCGCTCGGCAACTTCACCGGCTGGTTCCTGGTCGCCCTCCTCTTTCCCGCGGCGTGGCTCGCGCTCTCCGATCGGATCGACTCCCGGGTCGTCCGCGCCGCCGCGACCACCGTCGCGGCCGTCCTCGGATTGATCGTCCTGCTCGAACTCTGGGAGACCGTCGCGACGACGACGCCCCGGAAGGCCGCCGTCCTCGGGGCGGCGCTCCTGATCGCGTTCGGCGCCGTGCTCCGGGACTGGAACGGCCTCGCCCCGATCGATCCCCGCCTCACGGCGGTGCCAGCACTGTACCACGGGTTCTACCTCGCCGTGCTCCTGTCGTTGCGAATGTATGAGGCGCAACCGCTCGTGCTCGTCGTGGCGCTCGCGATGATCGGGGTGAGTCTCCTCCTGCACGCCGGGGGTCTCGGGCGGGTGCGCCGGACCGTGTCGCCAGGGTGACACCGGCGTGGCGGGCGGCGGCGGGTAGTTCCGCGCGTGCCGGCCCCCGGCAGCGGTGGCGGGGACGGTACTCCGCCGTCACTCCCCACCGACCCGGGTCAGCATCGCCGCGGTGTCCTTGATGTTGTGGGTTTCCAGGAGGAGTTCGGCCGCCTTCCGCACCGTGAACTCGGCGTCCATGTCGACGCCGTAACAGGCCGCGTACAGTTGTAGCCAGGTGTTCATCGCGCCTTCCAGATCCTCGAAGGCGTCGGGGGGGATGTGGACGAATCCATCGACGCGGGCATCGACGTACAGCCACACCGCCCGGCCGGCGCCCTCCCGGAGGTACGCCATGGCCTGCTCCTCGTCGGGGGGATCGGCGGGGGGGTCGAACGCCGCCCGGTCCGCCGCCGCACGGTCGGCGAGGTCGTCGATGCGCTGACGGGCTTCCGATTCGTTCACCGGTGGATGTGTCCTCGGACGCTCGTCATTTGGATCTGTCGCCGGGGTTCCCGACACGCCTCGGGGGGTCGAACAGACGGAGAGGTGAACTCAACACGCACAGAGTATTTGTTCGCCGTCGGTCAAAACGGGGGCATGGAGATCCGGACAGTCAGCTTCGATCGGTCGCGGGCCGCCTGGTGGGGAATCGTCCTGGGTCTGGGAGTCGTATTCGCCTGGTTCGTCCGCTCGTTCGTCGGGACGTTCGTTCTCGGGATCTTCTTTTATTACGCCGTTCGACCGCTCCACGAGTGGGTCGTCAGCCGCGTCAGCAGTCGCAGCGTTTCGACGGTCGTGACGTTCGCGCTCGTGTTGATCCCGATCCTGGCGCTCGTCGGCTACGCGGGACTGGTGGCGCTCCGGGAACTGTTTGCCGCCGTCGATCAACAGGTGGTCAACGAGGCGCTCTCGCTCCTCCGGAGCGACCCGGAAAGCGTCCGCGAACTCGTACAGTCACCCCGGACGGTGCTCACCAGTCTCGAAAACCCGGCCCTGTTCACGGAGTACGCCCAGCAGGGTGTCGGGATATTCGGGACCGGGGCGAACGCGTTGCTCCACCTGACGCTCGCGCTTGCGGTTTCGTTTTTCCTGTTGCGTGACGGGCCGCGCATCGAGGAGTGGTTCCGGACGAAGATCGCGGACGAGGACGGTATCGCGGAGGCATACGTGACGGCGGTCGACGACGACCTCCAGACGGTTTATTTCGGGAACGTCCTCAGCGTGGTCGCGGTCGCGGCGATATCACTCGGCGTCTATCACGGATTCAATCTCGTGGCACCCGGGACGCTGCGGATCCCGTTCCCGACCCTGTTGGCCATGTTGACGGGGCTGGCGACGTTCGTTCCCATAGTCGTCGGGAAACTCGTCTACGTTCCGCTGTCGGGATACCTGGCGTACGCGACGACACAGGACGGCACGACGACCGGACTGGTCTGGATCGGCGCGTTCGCCCTCGTCTCGTTTTTGATCCTCGACCTGCTTCCACAGACGTTCATCCGGCCGTACATCTCCGGGCGGTCGCTACACTCGGGGCTGGTGTTGCTGGCGTACGTGCTCGGCGCGGCGCTGTTCGGGTGGTACGGCCTCTTTCTGGGGCCGCTCATCCTCGTCCTGGTGGTGCAAGCGACGAACGTCGTCCTTCCCGAGCTGTTGCACGGAAAACCGTTGACCACCGACACTCACTTGGGGATCGGCTCGGACCCCGCCGCCGGGCGGGAGGACGCGGCCGTCGAACCACCCGACGGAGACGGCAGTACTGACGCGGGTGCCAGTGGCGACGCCTCGTGACACCGGTCCGTACGCGGGATTGCGATTCGACCGCCTGATCCGTGCCCGGATCGA
>CAYSJP010000173.1:0-5071 GCA_964431395.1 uncultured Halobacteriales archaeon | reverse complement strand
GACCCCGAGGCCCGCACCCCGCGGTGAAGTAACTGACCACGAGGGCCCCTACACCGCGGCCTTCTACTACCCCTGGTGGGGGCCGGACCGCCACTGGGCGGACGGCTACGTCAGCACGCCGACGCTGGGCGAGTACGACTGCCGCGAGGAGGCGGTCGTCACGCAGCACGTCGAGTGGGCGGGGGAGTACGGAATCGACTCGCTGTACTGTAGCTGGTGGGGCCCCGATAGCTGGGAGGACGGGACGATCCGGGAGTACCTGCTCCCGCAGGCCGAGGCCGGCGCCATCGACGTCGCGATCCTGTACGAGACCACCGGTCGGCTGGAGGTCTCCGGCGGGACTATCGATCTCTCGGCGGACGACAACCGGACGCGCCTCGCGGAGGACTTCGCGTCTCTGGCGGACTTTTTCGACAGCCCCGGCTACGCGACGGTCGACGGCCGGATGCCCGTGTTCCTGTATCTGACGCGCATCCTCGAGGGTGACATCGCCGGCGCCATCGCGGAGGCGCGGGACGCCGTCGACCACGACCTCTTCGTCATCGGCGACCAGGTGTACTGGAGCGATCCGGGGGACAGCCAGACCGAGCAGGTCCTCGAGGCGGTCGACGCAGTCACCGCGTACAACATGCACACCTCGGTTCCGGATATCGACGAGGGGTTCGTCGACGACGCGATCGCGCAGTACGAGGCCTGGGAGGCCGCCCTCGCCGATCGGTCGGTGGCGTTCGTCCCGGACGTCATCCCCGGGTTCGACGACACCGCCGTCCGACCCGAGGCGGGCAACCCCGTGATCGAGCGCGGTCCCGAGCGGTTCCGCGAGTTCGTGGACGGGGTCGACCCGCTTCGCGACGACGACCTCGGGATGACGTTCGTCACGTCGTTCAACGAGTGGCACGAGGACACCCAGATCGAACCTGCCGAGGGGTACGGCACTGACTACCTCGAGGCCCTGCAGGAGGGATCCGGAAACGACTGACCACGATCCGATACAAAATTTATAAATCCTCCGGATGAAACACCCCCCCATGACCGGAGAAGATCGGGCCGAGGAGGCGACCGCGGGACGCACGAACAGGCGCCAGTTTCTGACGGTACTGGGTGCGCTCGGGATCACCGCCACGGCGGGCTGTGGCAGCGACGGTGACGACACCGACACCGGGGACGCTGAGACGCCGACCGACACCGGGACGGACGACGACGGGGGTCCCGCCACGCCGACGGCGACGGACACGGCGACCGAAACAGCGACCGAGACGGAGAGTCCGACGCCGACGGAGTCCGGGCCCACCCTGGGAGAGAACCCGGCCGGTCTCCTCTCGTTCGATCAGGAGACGCTGGAGCCGACCGACGGCTCGATCACGCTGACGGGAGAGATGGTCAACCCCTACCTGCACGATATCCAGGACGGCAGCGTCGAACTCGACGTTCCGGACGGGTGGGAGGTCGCCGAGGCGTCGGGGACGGAGTTCGACACGCTGGGCTCCCAGGCCACCCAAACTGCCGAGTGGAACGTTTCGGTCCCCGGGGACGCGAGCGGTGACTACGACCTGACCGCCACGGTGGCGTACGGCACGAGCGCGGACGAGGCCGAGGTCACCGTCGAGCACACCGTCTCCATCTTCAACGAGCAAGAAGCGCAGTTCTCCTGGAGCGCCGCCGACTACGACGTCGACGAGAACCCGGAGGACGCCTGGGAGCCGATGTCGAACGTCGACTCCTGGGCCGTTCAGGAGGACGACGCGGGCAAGTACGTCGAACTCGACGGGCCGGACACCACGCGCTCGTTCCTGCGGTACACGGAGGCCGGTCCGGCGCGGCAGGTGGACGTCCGGGCGACGATGCAGGCGGTCGACTTCGAGAACGGCGATTACTTCGTCTACGTCCGGGGGCAAAACGAGGACGACGTCGAGAGCGTGATCGCGGCCCGGATCGACGACTACCACCTGGAGACGAATCACCGCCTCTCGCGGTACCTGAACGGTGAATGGGGGGAGTTCGCGTCGGACGGCCGGGCCATCGAGGGGGACACGCGGTACGTGGTGCGGGCCACCTACGACCTGGACGGGCTCCGGGCGAAGTGGTGGCCGATGGGGGAGGACGAACCGGACGAGTGGTACCTGGAGGCCCAGCTGGATCTGAGCGATCCCGGGCGCGTCGGGGTCGGCCACTACGAGGGCGACGCCTGCAAGCTGTACGATTACGCCGTGGGAGCCGGCGGCGCGGACGCTCCCGCCGAGTGAACGCGCCGCCCCGTCTACCGGACCCGGTCCACGTAGTCCTCGTAGATGGAGTGGTACGCCGTCCCGCGGAGGAGCTGTCCCCGGGCGACGTAGAAGCCACACTTCGCGGTGAGTGACTCGCCGGGCTCGAGCGTCTCCTCGAAGAAGGTCCCGAACAGCCCGTAGGAGCGGTACGCGGACCACCGTGTGTCGAACTCGTTGTCGGGGTGGTCCATCCCGTGGACGAAGTAGTCGTTGCCGTCGTAGGGGAACGTCAGTACCGCCCACGGCATTCCCGATTTCTCCCTGATGTCGAGAACGCCGGGGTCGTCGCCGGGAAAGGCGTCATCGGGGAAGTGAAACTCCGCGGAGTTTTCGGTCGCGACCTCGGAGTGTGCGGAGAACCGCACCCCGCCGTACGGCTCGTCACTGGGGGACTCGAACCCGTGGCAGAAATCCAGCTCGACCGTCTGATCGGTCGCCTGAAGCGTCGTCTCGAAGTCCATCTGGACGATGCTTCCCTCCGCCGGCGGCGTCTCCACGAACGTCATCTTCCGGGTCTCCTCGAGGGCGACCTCCCCGTCGGGCGTGGTCCACTCCAGTTCCGACACGACCGTCTGGTCCGACGGGAACGTCTCGAGGGAGTCCCCGAACTCCCGGTGGACGATCAGCTCCCCCGAGTCCATGTGCCAGAAGTCGTGTTCCTCGCCGCCCACGGTGAGACACCCCCACGTGACCTCGATGCCGCGCTGGTGGGGGTGGCCGTCGTTTCCCTGGGTGTGGTCGTGGGAGACGACCGATCCCGTGGCGGGATCGACGACGTGCAGGTACGCCTTGGAGACGGGATTGTCACGGCCCGGCGTGGAGCGCTCCTCGTCGAAGGCGTAGACGTACCGCGCGACCGTGCCTTCGGGGCCGACGACGTCTACGTGTTCGCCGGGTTCGTTCTCGACCGCGTAGGTCGGATCGGGCGTCGGAGAGGGCGTCGGCGTCGGAGAGGGCGTTTCCGTCGGTGCCGCGGTCGCCGAAGGTGTCGCTGATGGGGGCCCCGTCGGCGTCGACGTCCCGGTGTCGTCCCCGCTACAGCCCGCGAGGCCGACGCCGAGCAACAGACCCGACCCGGACCGGAGGAGCCCTCGGCGAGTTGGGTCGATGGGTGCCATACAGTCTCGACGAGTACGGGAGAAATAAACCTTACCGCGGACTGCGCCGGGAGCGTCCGGAGACCACCAGTAGACGTTTGTACACCCGGTGTCAGTGTGGACGCATGCCCGGCGCACCCGATTCCGACCCGGGGAACACCGGACTGACGGGACGCAGGCGGTTCGTGACGGCGATCGGCGCACTCGGAGTCGTCGGACTGGCGGGCTGTGGCGGCGGCGGTGACGGGACGCCGACGGACACCGACCCCTCGAGTACCGTCACGGGGGATCCGTCCACCACGGCCGGATCAGCGCGGACGCCGACCCCGGACGGATCGACGCCGACCCGGACCGACACGGCGACCACGATCCCGCCGGATTTCCCCCCCGACCAACTCGAACCCGTGGCGCAGGCGACGTGGGACATGGTGGACCTGTTCGACACCGAGGGTGGGACGATGCTCCGCGGATTCACCGACGTCTCCGGGGACGGCACGGCCGACCTGGTGTGTAACGTCGGCGCGGCGGCGGACTTCGCGGCGATCAGCCAGGACGGCACCGTCATCTGGCGAAACAGCGTCGACCGCGCCAAGGACAAGCCGGCGTACTACCCCAAACTCCTCCCGGAGGAGGGGTGTCTGGTCCACGGGAGTCGCAACACCGACACCGTGTACTGCCTGAACGTCTCGGACGGCACCGTCCGCTGGACGTACGACGCGAGCGGCGAGTTACACTCCCTCGAACACTCCGACATCGGCGTCGCCGTGGGATCGAAAGGGGCCGACGGCGAGGTCGTGGTGCTCGATTACGCCGAGGGGACGATCCGGGCGGGATGGCCGGTCGCGATCCGGCAACACGAACAGAAGCTCGCGGCGGGCGATCTGGACGGGGACGGCGAGGACGAGTTCGTTCTCAACGACACGAGCGGCGACATCGAGGTCAGAAACCGCGACGGCTCCCTGTCGTTCGACATCAGTTCGAACCACACCCACGTCGATCTTCACTTCGTGGGCGATCTCAGCCCGGTAAACGAGGGGAACGAACTCGTCACCGTCGTAGACGACGACGGGTCCGTCGGGGGGGAGGGCGACGAGATCGTCAGTTTCGACGCCGGTGGCGAGGAGGTGAGCCGGTACGAGGCGGCGGCCGGCGGCGTGAACGTGGCGATCGGCGACATCCAGTCCAGATTCGGCGGCCGGGAAGTCGCGTTCGGGCTCGAGGGGACGGAGGAGGTCGGCCTCCTGAACGCCGCGCTGACGGAACTCTGGACGACGTCGGTCCCCGGTAGCGGCAACGGCGCCGGGCAGATCGCCCTGGCGGATATCGACGGTGACGGGCAGGTGGAGATCCTCGCGAACACGGGCGAGAATCCGGACGCGGGGTTCACGGTGCTGGACGAGCGCGGCGAACGGATCGCAACGAAGGAGGGCTGGGGATGGGATTTCGATCCGATGTACACGAAAGCGGACGGGGCGATCGACTCGAAGCGGTTCGTCGACGTCGACGGCGACGGGCGGGAGGAGGTCCACGCCTCCCGCCTCGGCGCGAACCGGACGAGCGGGCGTGAGGTCATCCGGCTCGTCGAACTGGCGCCGGAGAACGCCGAGTGACGGTCGGACTCGCGTGGAGCATCCCGTTCCTCGTCGGGGTGGCAGTCACGTTCGGTGGGCTCATAATGACTGTTGTAGCGTTTTACCGCTCCGACCG
>CAYSJP010000172.1:0-5088 GCA_964431395.1 uncultured Halobacteriales archaeon | reverse complement strand
CACCACCAGACTGGTCGCCGCTGGCGACGACGGCTCGGGCAACAGCTACACGATCGACGCTACTGTCACCGACTCTACCGGGAACACGGGTTCGGACTCGACCTCGGTGAGCGAGACCGAGAGCACCAGCAGCGCCCCGACCATCGATACGTTCAGCCTCACGAACGACAGCAACCCGGCGTGGACCCGTTACTACGTCGACTGGGCCGTCTCCGACGCCGACGGCGACCTCTCGTCGGTCACCTCCGAGATGCTCGACTCCTCGGGGGCTGTCCTCGATTCGTCCTCGAGTTCCGTGAGCGGGAGCAGCGCCTCCGGCACTCACTACGTGGAATCGAAGGGAAGCGCGAGCGAGATCATGCTCACCGTCACCGACGGGGCGGGCAACAGCACCAGTAGCTCGAAGTCGATCTGAGGGGGCTTACGGGATCCCTAAAACGACACGTTCGTCTCGATTCCCTCGGTGGCGTCCTCCAGACCGTCCTCCGTGAGGCCCTCGGTGAGCCGGTCCGAGAGCGCCCGGTCCCCGAGGATCCGCTCGAACTCGCGGCGGAACCGATCCCCGACCAGCCGGCGCTCCTCCTCCACCTCGAGGATCCGGCGATGGCGCTCCAGCGCGGATTCGCTCGCCCCGATGTCGGCGGCGACCTCGTCGATCGATTCGCCCGCTTCGAGCCGTTCCCGGAGTTCGTCGCCGTCGACCGGCTCGTCGTTATCGATCAGTCCCTTCCGGTCCTCCTCCATCACGAGGTGCAGGCCGATCCTGGCGCGGGCCACCTCCTCGGCGTCACGGTCACCGAGTTCGCGGGCGATCGCGGCATCGCCCTTCCCCGCGTAGAACAGTCGGACGAGCTCGACGAGTTCGTCGCGGGAAAACCCCGGAGCCGGGTCGTGGCGCTCCTCCATCGACGCGATCGTCGACCGGATACGTTCCTCGATCTCGTCGTCGTCGACCGCGATCGAGCCCCGGGCCTCCTCCTGGCTCTCGGTGACCGTCTCCCCGTCGGCCACGTCGAGGAAGACCTCCCGGAGTTCCTCTGTCTTCTCGTCCATGCGAACCATCCCAGGATCCTGCGATGCAAAAATCCGTCGGTCAGGTGCCCGCACGAGGACGATCGGGGTTCGGGAACCTCCCCCCTCAACGATCGGCGTCCTCCCGCCGGAGATGTTCGCAGTCGCCGGCGTGCACCCGGACCGTTCCGTCCCCGGTATCCACGAGGAGCGCACCCGGCGGTTCGACCCCGACGGCCTCGCCGACGTGCGCCTCGCCGTCCGCCGTCTCGGTCCGAACGCGCCGCCCCAGCGTCAGCGATCGGTCCCGCCACGCCGACAGGATCTCCCCGGGCGCCGCCCGGAGCGCCTCGAACTCCCCGAGCAGGTCCGCGACGAACTGCCCCCGATCGACGTCCCCGACGAGCTCCCGGAGGCTGGTCGCGCCCTCCGGAAGGCCCGCAGGTTCGACGTTCGCGTTCACGCCGATCCCGACGACGACCCAGGACACCTCGTCCGCCTCGCCTTCCATCTCGGTGAGGATCCCCGCGAGCTTTCGCTCCTCGCCGCCGTCGATCGCGAGCACGTCGTTGGGCCACTTGAGTCCCACCGTCGGCCCCTCAGCCCCGGCCTCGACACCCGCGTCGTCCACTGCTCGCGCGGTCGCAACCGCCGCGGCGAGGGTGAGAAGCGGCGCCCGTGCCGGCGGCAGGTCCGGCCTGAGCAGGACGCTCATCCACACCCCGCCGGCCGGCGAGGTCCACTCCCGATCCAGCCGGCCCCGCCCGCCGGTTTGCTCCTCGGCCAGAACGACCACGCCCGGCCCGTCTCCGGGAGCGAACTGCCCATCCCTCGCGACCTCGCGGGTCCGGGCGTTCGTGCTCGGGATCGCGTCGTGGTACTCGACCGCAAAGCCCGGACCGAGCCGGTACTCCACCGCGCCGGCCCCGTACTCGGGGACCGCCGTGAGCACGTACCCGTCCTCGCCGGCGTCGATCCCGAACCCCTCCTCCCGGAGCGCCTCGACCGCTTTCCAGACGGCGGTTCGGGAGACGTCGAGTCCGTCGGCGAGTTCGGGACCCGACGCGGGACCCTCCTCGACCGCGTCCAGGATAGCCCGTCGCGTCTCGTTCACGTCGCTCGTTACGCCACCCCCGGTCTTGAACCCCGTCCCGTCGATCACGCCGACGCCGCCGGTCGTCAACCGAACTACTAAGTCGGGTTGACGCGTCGTACCGCCCGTCATGTTCCCTGCGCCGCCCCCGGGGATCCGGATCCGGAGACGGAGTGATCGGACGTGAGCGTCGAAACGGAGGACGTCGACCTCGTCGGCGAGGAGACCGTCCGGAACCTCGCTCGCGCGGCGCTGTTCGCGGCGCTCGTCGGCGCCGGCGCGTACGTCTCCTTCCCGAACCCCTTCGCTCCGGGTGTTCCCGTGACTCTCCAGGTTCTCGCGGTGTTCCTGACGGGAATCTTCCTCGGCGCCGCCTGGGGCGGCGCATCCATGGCGCTGTACATCGTTGCAGGCGCGGCCGGCGCGCCCGTGTTCGCGGGCGGGAACGCCGGCGTCGGCGCCCTGCTCGGAAACACCGCCGGGTACGTCTGGGCGTTCCCGGTCGCCGTGGTCGTCCTCGGCGCGATCGTCCACGGCGGTCCCGAACCGTCCGACCCGAGCGACGCCGGTCTCCTCCGCCTCGTCGCCGGCATGCTTCTCGCGACGGCGATCGTCTACGCGGGGGGCGCCCTCGGCGGGATGGCCACCCAGGGGATCGGCCCGATCGCCGCGATCCAGGCCTACGCGGCGCCGTTCGTCCCGGCGGAGGCGTTCAAGATCGCCGCGGCCGTCGGGATCGTCCGCTCCGACGCGATCAGGGCAGCGTGATCCCACTCGCCTCCGAACCACATGATCGAGACGCGCGAGCTGACCCACCGATACGGAAGACGGCGCCGGGGGGGAGACGACCCTCCGGCGCTCGATTCGGTGTCGCTGTCGATAGCCGACGGCTCGTTCGTCCTGCTGGCGGGTCCCAATGGCGCCGGAAAGACGACGCTCGTCCGGACGTTCAACGGCCTGCTGGAGCCGGATTCGGGGGCGGTGCTGGTAAACGGGGTTCCGGTCACCGAGGACCCCGTCGCCGCCAGGGCCGCGGTCGGGATGGTGTTTCAGACCCCGCGGGACTGTTTCGTCGCGCCCACAGTCGGCGCCGACGTGGCCTTCGGCCCCGAGAACCTCGGTCTCACCCACGGGGAGATCGACCGCCGCGTCCGATCGGCGCTCGAGGCGGTCCGGATGGCAGACCGGCGGAGCGCGCGCATCGACCGGCTGTCCGGCGGCGAGCAGGCCCGCGTCGCCATCGCCGGCGCGCTCGCGATGGAGCCCGACCACCTCGTTCTGGACGAACCCCTCTCGGGGCTGGACGCTCCGGCCCGCGACGCCCTGATCGAGCGCCTCCTCGCCCTGCACGAGGCGGGGACCGGAATCGTCGTCGTCACCCACGACCTGCGTGACGTGTTCGATCCCGCGGACCGCCTCGTGGTCCTGCGGGATGGTCAGGTCGCGCTCGATGGTCCTCCCGTGGAAGCGGTCGACCGGCTCCCTGCCCTGGGCGTTCGGCCGCCGCGTTGACCCATGCTGACCTACGAACCCGGCGACACCCCCGTCCACGCCCTCGATCCGCGCTCGAAGCTCGCCTTTCAACTGGGTTTCGCGGTGACCGCTTTCGCACACCCCACCCCCCGGTGGCTCGTCGGGCTCACCCTCCTCGCCCTCGTCGTCGTGGTCGCCTCCCGGACGCCGCTTCTCGGGACGCTGTGGTCGCTTCGCCTCCCCCTCGTTCTCCTCGTCGCCGCGCCCCTCCTCGAGGGTGCGCGTCTCGGTCCGCCGTGGTTCTCGGTTCCGGCGGCGCGACCGCCCTTGCTCGCGAGCTATCGAGTGGGACTCGTCCTCCTCGTGAGCGCCGCGTACGTCCGGACGACGCCGATCCGGGAGACGCGGGCCGCCATCCAGCGGACGGTCCCGGGTCGTCCCGGCCAGTTCCTCGGGGTGGGTGTTGCCCTCGTCGCCCGGTTTCTCCCCGTCCTGCGGGCGGACTTCGAGCGCACGCGCGAGGCATCGGCGGCCCGCCTCGGCGACCACCGCCGTCTCGATGCCCGCATGCGAATCGTCGCGGTCGGCGGCCTCCGGCGCGCCCTGGGACGCGCCGATCGGCTCGCGCTCGCCCTCCGGGCACGGGCGTTCTCCTGGAACCCGACGCTCCCGCCGCTCTCCTTTCGACGTCGGGATTACGTCCTCACCGTCGCGGCGATCGCGCTGGCGGCGAGCGCCGCGGTCTGATCAGCCACGCTGACGTAGCCCCGCGACCAGCGCGCCGACCAGGAGCGCAACGACCGCGACCACCGGACCGAACCCGGGTTGCCCCGGCGCCACGATCCCGCCAGTGCTTTCGACGACCACCGATGTCGAATCCGAATCGTTCTCGCTGGTGACCCGAGCCGTGCGGGAGTCCGAGCTTCCATCCCCGGAGGAGGTCCCCCAGGAGAGGCTAGCGATCCGTGTTTCGCCCGGTCCGAGGGTGAGAGTGATCGAATCGCGCTGGGTTCCGCCGACCGACAGCGTGATCGTCTGTGTGCCCTCCTGGTCGCCCACGTTGGTCACGTTGACGTTGACGTTGAGGGTCTCGCCCTCGTCGATCGGCGAGTTCGTTCCCGTGATCTCCACCGAGAAGTTCGCCGGTTCGAGCGGTTCGATCTCTGGAAGGGGTGGGTCGACGAGTCCGGCCCAGCCGTCGATCAGGGATTCGGTCACTCCCTCCACCGTGGTGAGTTGATACGGATCGGTGATGGGGTCGGTGCGTGTGTCCCGGTAGTCGACGATGCGAGTAGCGAGAACTTCACCGACGCCGGGGAGTGCAGTTAGTTCACTTTGCGTGGCGTTGTTCAGGTCGACGAGATCGTCATCCGGGAGGGGTGGTTCGACGAGTCCGGCCCAGTCGTCGATCAGTGATTCGGTGAGTCCCTCCACCGCGGTGAGTTGATACGGATCAGTGATGGGGTCGGTGCGTGTGTCCCGGTAGTCGACGATGCGAGTAGCGAGAACTT
>CAYSJP010000171.1:0-5138 GCA_964431395.1 uncultured Halobacteriales archaeon | reverse complement strand
CGATCAGGCGTCGCCGCGTCCGGGACCGCCGGGGTCCGGGCTGACGTGTTTCGCGATCCGGGTCCGGACGCCGCCATAGACGAAACCGTACGCGACCCCGAGTCCGACGAACCACGGCGCGACATCCCCGAGGGGGGGTGCGACGACCCCATCGAGCACCGCGATCGACGAGAGCGAGAGGACCAGCGAAACCACGCCGAACGCGACGACGTGGGGGAGCCGCGGGGAGTCGTCGGCGTTCACCAGGACTGCCGCGATCACGAGAGAGACGACCGTGCCCGGGGTGGCCACGGTGATCGGATCGACGCCTGCGCCGAAGCCCCTGGCGACCGCATCGACCGCCGGACCGACCGACCCGTTCAGCGCGGCCATGTAGACGAAACCACGCGCGAGCGACTCGAGCAACGACGACGACGCGCTCGAGCGCTCGTGGTCGGTCGCCATACTATTTGGACAGGCGGGACTATAATAAACCTTGACTCGAGATCCGATCGGGGCGACGGTGGGAACGACGTGACGGGGTCACAGTCGCGCGGCCAGATCCGACAGCGCCGTGTTCCCGCCCTCCGGAAGCGGGTCGCCGTGGCCCATGCAGGCGACCGAGAACGCGAGGTCGCGATCGGCGAGCCGGCGGATGCTCTCGGCGTTCTCCGAGGTGCTGTCCATCAGGAACCACGGCGGGGCGTCCAGGCGCCCCCCGTCCTCCGAGACCAGGTCGCCGAGCAGGGCGACCCCGAGGTCGGGGTGGTGAAACGCCGCGTGCCCCGGGGTGTGTCCGGGCGTATGGTAGGCCCGGAACCCGCCCACCTCGTCGCCATCGGCGACGCGCCGGATCGGTCCGTCCGGTCGCGTCAGAAAGAGGGTGCTGAGGCGCTGGAACACCCCCTTCTTCCCGAGAATGGGGGGGCTCTCGGACCCGTCCAGGTAGCTCGCGTCCGGGTCCATCGCGTGGATCGGCGCGTCGGCACCGAGCCCGGCCAGCCCGCCCACGTGGTCGATGTCGAAGTGCGTTACCAGGATCCGGTCGACGTCCCGGACGGCGTACCCCGCCCCGTCGAGCCCCGCCCGGAGGTCGTCGACGGCACCGGGCGTCCCCGCGTCGACGAGCGTCACGTCACCGTCGTCGACCAGGTAGGCGTTGACCGACCCGAGGTCGAACGCCCGAACGGCCCCGTGTTCGTCGAGCGACTCCGTCACGCTACTACCCCCGTCTTCCCGTCTGCAAGTCGTCGCACGTCCCGAGACGTGTGGCGTCGGTCTGTTCAAGTTGCCGGTTCGGCGGTCCGGTGACGCTCGACTCCGACGGTTTGGCAATGTTTAACTCCGCGCTACACCGAGGTGCGGGAAGTGAACGACCTCCTCCTGCGGGCCGCCCGGGGCGAGCGAACCGAGCGCCCGCCGGTCTGGCTGATGCGCCAGGCCGGCCGGCACCTGCCGGAGTACCGGGAACTGCGCGCGGAGTACTCCTTCCGGGAGGCGATCGAGGACCCCGCGGTGGCCGCGGAGATCACCCTCCAGCCCTGGGAACGCTACCACCCCGACGGGCTGGTGATCTTCTCGGACATCCTCGTCGCACTCGAGCCGCTCGGATTCGACTACCACATCGAGTCCGGCGTCGGGCCGGTGATCGAGAACCCGGTCGAGGGTCCCGGCGACGCGTCCCGCCCCCGGGGAGACGTCAGGGACGAGCTCGGCTTCGTCGGCGACCTCCTGGGGCGCCTCGACGACGACGTCGGTCAGAAGGTGCCGCTGATCGGCTTTGCCGGCGGGCCCCTCACGCTTGCCTCCTACGCGGTCGCGGGCGGCTCCTCGAAAACCCACCTGCCGGTGCGCCGGTTCCGGGCCGAGCACCCCGACGCGTTCCGGTCCCTCTTGGGGTCGCTCGCCGGCGTCGTCCGCGAACACCTCCGGTTTCAGATCGACTCGGGGGCGGACGCCGTCCAGCTGTTCGACACCTACGCGGGCGTCCTCACGCCCGCGGACTACCGGGAGTTCGTCCTCCCGCTGCACCGGGAGATCCTCGCGGACCTCGAGGTCCCGACGATCGTCTTCGCCCGGGACATGGGCGGGAACCTCGACCTGCTCGCCGACGCCGGCGCGGACGTCGTGAGCCTGGACTGGACCCTCGACATGGCGGCCGCGCGGGCGGAACTCGGGGAGCAGCCGGTCCAGGGGAACCTCGACCCCTCACACCTGTTCGGCGACCCGGCGTTCGTCCGGGAGCGGACGCGGGAAGTCATCGAGGCGGCGGGCCCGGAGGGACACATCCTCAATCTCGGTCACGGCGTCCACAAGAACACGCCCGTCGCGTCGGTCGAGGCGTTCGTCGAGACGGCGAAGTCGGTCGATCGGTAGCCGGCGAGCCGATTCCGCAGTGTTATCGATCGACACCTCTCAACGATCGTGACTCATACCTCGAACATCTCCACGATGGAGTATTGAAAGCGAACGTTTTTCAATACGTAGTTCCGTAGAAATCAGGTACACAAGGTGTCCACAGTGCCGGAAATGGAAACAGCCGCCTTCGAGACGGACCTCAGCCTGTTCAAGTACGACAACCTGGAACAGCTCCCGCCGGCGTACCGGGACTTAGAGGAGGAAGAACGGACCGAGCGCATCGAGGCCGCGCTGGAGGAACTCGGGGACGACGTCGTCATCCTCGGTCACAACTACCAGCGCCGCGAGATCGTCGAACACGCCGATTTCATCGGCGACTCCTACCAGCTGAGCAAGGAGGCCGCGAACGCGGACGCCGACTACGTCATCTTCGGCGGGGTGACGTTCATGGCGGAGTCGGCGGACATCATCACCGACGACTCCCAGAGCGTCATCCTCCCCTCGATGGAGGCGTCCTGCCCGATGGCGGGGATGGCCGAGGCGCTCCAGGTGGACGCGGCCTGGGCGGAGATCACGGCCGCCGCGCCCGAGGAGAACATCATCCCGATAACGTACATGAACTCGTATGCGGATCTGAAGGCCTTCTGTGCCGAGCAGGGCGGCCTGGTCTGTACCTCCTCGAACGCTCACAAGGCTTTCGAGTACGCCTTCGAGCGCGGCGACAAGGTGCTCTTTCTCCCGGACAAACACCTCGGGGAGAACACGGCCCACAGGCTGGGCATGGAGGAGTCCATCGCCGAGTGGGATCCCTGGGACCCGGAGGGCAAGGAGGCGACCGACGTCGTCGACAACGACATCATCCTCTGGGACGGCTACTGCCAGGTCCACGAGCGCTTCAGTGAATCGCACATCGAGGACCTGCGCGATCGCCGCCCGGACGCGAACGTCGTCGTCCACCCAGAGTGCCGCCGCGAAGTGGTCGAAGCCGCCGACGTCGTCGGGTCGACCTCGACGATCTGTCAGGTCGTCGAAGAGGCCGATCCGGGCGACGCGTGGGCCATCGGGACGGAGATCCACCTCGCGAACCACCTCGACCGCTGGCACCCGGAGGTCGAGGTGTTGCCGCTGTGTGGCGACGCCTGCATGGACTGCAACGCGATGCGCCAGATCGATCCGAACTACCTGACCTGGGTCCTCGAGGAGTTACTCGAGGACCGGGAGCGAAACGTGATCGAGGTCGCACCCGAGGAGAAGGAACTCGCACGGGTGGCGCTGGACCGGATGCTGGAGATCTGAGGGAACGATGAACGAACGAACGACCGACGTGCTCGTGATCGGATCGGGAATCGCCGGCCTCGCCGCCGCCCTGAGTGCTGCCCGTGAGGGGGCCGACGTGACGCTCGCGACGAAGGCCGCCCGGCCCGAGGGCGCCTCCTCGTGGTGGGCACAGGGCGGGATCGCGGTCGCCCGCGACGATCCAGCGCAGTTCAAGCGGGACATCGTCGAGGCGAGCGCGGGCACCGCGGACCCCGAGGCGGTCGAGGTGCTCGTCGAGAACGCCAACGACGCGGTTCGGGAGGTCCTGATCGAGACGCTGGACGTCGAGTTCGACACGAACGGCGGGAGCGGAGACGGCGAAGGGAGCGACGGCGCGGAGCCGGAGGCGTTCGACTTCGGTCGCGAGGCCGCCCACGAGGAGCCACGGATCCTCCACGTCGACGCCTCCACGGGCAAACACATCCACGTCCCGTTCCTGAACTTCCTCGGTGGCCACGACGACGTCGAGATACTCGAGGACACCGCTGCGCTGGACCTGCTGCGCCACGAGGGGCGGGTCCACGGCGCGATGCTCGAGCGCGGCGGCGAGGTGGCCCCGACCTACGCCGGCGCGACGATCATCGCCACCGGAGGGATCGGGGATCTCTACCCGGTCTCGACCAATCCGAAGGGCTCGACGGGTGACGGGATCGCGATGGCGGCGCTCGCCGGCGCGGAGACGGCGGACATGGAGTACGTCCAGTTCCACCCCACCGTCTGCGTGGCCGACGAGGACGACCCCTTCCTCGTGAGCGAGGCGGTACGCGGAGAGGGGGCGTTCCTGCGCGACGGAAACGGCGAGCGGTTCATGCCGGAGTACCACGAGGACGCCGAACTCGCGCCACGCGACGTGGTCGCCCGCGCCGTGCGCCGCGAACGCGCGGAGACCGGCGAGGTCACCCTCGACGTCTCCCCGCTCGATTTCGCCGGCGAGTTCCCCGACCTCCTGGAGATGTGCGAGGAGCGCGGGATCGATCCCGCGGAGGGGATCCCCGTTTCGCCCGCCGAGCACTTCCTCTGTGGCGGGATCGACGTCGACGGGCGGGGGCGGAGTACTCTAGATCGGCTCTACGCGGTGGGGGAGTGTTCGCGCACCGGCGTCCACGGCGCGAACCGGCTGGCCTCGACGAGCCTGCTAGAGGGGCTCGTGTGGGGGCTGCGCGCCGGCGCCGACGCCGCGGGCCACGGGATCGAGCGCATCGAGGCGCCCGACCTGCTGAACCGGGACCCCGAACTCCCGGAGAACTTCGCCCGCGAGAAGTTCGTCCGCCTGCGCCGGGTCATGGACGAGTACGTCGGCGTCGAGCGCGATCCGGAGGAGCTGAGCCGCGCGCTGTCGGTGCTCCGGCGCCTCAAGGGCGAGGTCGACGCCTACGTCCGCACCCGGACCTCCCGGTCGCTGTACGAGCTCCGCGCGGCCAGCATCACGGCCCTCCTGATCACCCGCGCCGCCGCGGAAAACGACGAATCGGTCGGCTGTCACC
>CAYSJP010000170.1:0-5188 GCA_964431395.1 uncultured Halobacteriales archaeon | reverse complement strand
GAAACAGCGTCGTCTTTCCGGCGCCGCTCTCCCCCCGTATCAGGACGCGTTCGTTCGGCGCGATGGACACCGACACGCCATCGAGGATCGTGGTCTCACCACGGGACAGCGAGACGTCACGAGCTTCGAGGATCGCATCAGTCATCAACGAGAACTACTCCAACACAGGCCGAGTCAGTTCCTAAATCTTTCGTTCAACTGACCGATTACACGATCCACATCAGCACGTCGGTCGTCGCGTACCCGACCAACGCGCACCTCGCCACGGGCCCGTTCCTCGAGTGACCCCGTGTACTCGGCCGGGATACCGCCGAGCGTGGCGGTGCCGCCGCCGGCGTGTTCGATCCGCAGTTCTGACGGAGAAACACTCGAAGGAGCCAGGGACGGTGACCACAAGGGGTCGCGTGGTTCGGTAGAGCTAATATACTCCATGGTGTATCAGCGGATGATTTCACTCGGGAGTATGACGTAGCAAACATGTGAACTCTGCTCCGATTCCGGATCAGATATTCGAAGGGCTGGCTGACCCATACCGACGCCAGTTGCTTGTTGCACTGTTAGATCACAATCCACAGGACGACCGTGATCGGGATCCGTTGGATATTGTCGCCGATGATATTGAACCAGAGACGCTCGAGATCGAACTCATCCACAAGCATCTCCCGAAACTCGAGGAGATGGGATACATCAGGTGGAACAAAGAGACCAACGAAATCAGCAAAGGGCCCGACTGGGACGACGTCGAACCACTCCTGACCCTGATATACGATCACCAAGACGAACTCCCTGATGAGTGGCTGTGACGGATTTCCATCGTATACTGTCGGACAGAAGCAGTGATACATTCCGCCGGGGTCCCCGGCGGAGATCATCAAACGTTCTGTCCGACAGCATAATCTCAGCTTTGCGCGCCAGTCGGAGAGTTCCGTAGTCGGCATGCTCAAACGGATCCGGACGAGTTCCTTTCGGACGGCCAGATGAACTCTCCTAGCTGAATGCAGGCGTTAACCGCCCGTCCCGCCGGACCGCTCCCCGCCGTGGGTGCCCGGGGCGGGCAGTCTCACCGCCTCCCGGGCATGCCCTCGCTCGCCGGGTCGATCTCGATCCCGGTGCCGAGACCCTCCTCGACCGCCCGCTCGTACAGCAGGTGGGCGGCCGCGACCGTCTCGATGGCGGTCCCGCCGCTGTCGAAGACCGTGATCTCCTCCGCGCTCGTCCGTCCGGGAGCCTCGCCCGCGATCACCTCGCCGAGTTCGGCGTGGACGTGATCCTCGTCGATCCGGCCTGCCTCCAGCGCGGCGAGAAAGGAGCCCGCGTCCTGAAACGCGCGTTCCCGGAGGTCCGGGACGTAGGTCGCGCGCCCGACCGTCTCGACGGCGAGTTCGCGCTTCTCCGGGTGGTACTGGCCCATGGCGGTGACGTGGGTGCCGGGATCGAGGTCGCCGGCGTCGAACACCGGCTCGCTCGCACGCGTCGCCGTGATCACCGCGTCGGCGCCCGCGACCGCGGCAGCGCTCGTGGCGACCGCGGCGACCGTCGCGTCCAGTTTGCGATCGAACTCGGCCGCGAAGGGTTCGCGGTGCTCCTTCGTGGGGGAGTACACCCGGACGGTCTCGAACTCCCTGACGTCGGTGGCGGCGCGGAGCTGGCCGCGAGCCTGGGTCCCGCTCCCGATCACCGCCAGGTCGGTCGCGTCCTCGCGCGCGAGGGCATCGAGCCCCACGGCGCCCGCGGCGCCGGTCTTCAGGGGGTTCATCCACGCGCCGTCGAGCACGGCGAGGGGTTCGCCCGATTCGGCGTCGAAGATCGGCGTCAGGAACCACGCGTCCGAGGCGCCGAAGCCGGCGCTGTAGGTGTACCCGCCCATCGCGCCCGTCTCCGGGAGAACGGCGAGATACCCCGTCAGCATGCCACCGGGGTCGTCGCTCGTCAGGGTCGTCCGGGGCTTCGCCGGCGCGCCCTCGCCACGCTGGCGGTAGCCCTCGCGGACGGCGTCGATCAGTTCCGGGACTGTCGCCAGCCCCTCGAGTTCGTCTCCCGAGAGATACAGGGCGTCGGTCATGCCCGGAGAGAGGGCCCTGAAGGTAAAAAACCGGCGTGGTCGATCACGATGACTCGGGTAAGCAGCCGCCGCATCGACCGCCCGACTGCGGGCAGTCGGAGCGGTAATCGGCTACACGAGTCAGTATCAGTCCGCCGAGAACTCCCCTGACACGTCGACCGGGGCGTCGCTGGGTTCGCCCGGCGCGTCCACCGGCGTACGACCGGGTGCCCTGACGAACATCGCGTGACAGACGAGGACACCGGCGACGAGCGTGGCGACCGGGACCGCGGTCGTGAACGGGAGTCCGGCACCGGTGAGGAGTCCGCCCAGTCCGAACAGCGATACCGGGATCATCCCGAGCACGGCGTCGTAGTACTCTACCATACTGATCTATCATTGCATACGGCCTCATAATATATAGTTCTTTCTTGAGGGTTGTTTCGTGGCGATCGCGTGGTTATGCATAAGTTATGATCCGCGCGTTTCCGGCTCGACACCGGAGAACAACGCTCGGGGATCCGGTAGGTTGGCTACCTCCCGGTCACGAAAAATTCGAGGCGAGGAGGCGCCACCCGACGACGAGGACGCCGCCGACGCCGAGCGTGACGAGGTAGAACGTCGGAGCGACGTAGAACCCCGGCCTGGCGACCGCCCGGATCAGCTGCCCGAGCGACGCGCCCAGCAGCCACCCCACGCCGCCGATCAGGCCGGCACGGAGCGGCGACCCGGCGGCGTCGGAGGCGTACGCGCCGACGACGACCGCCGCCAGCAGCCAGCCGGCGGCGAACTCCGCGAACGTCGGCACCCCGGCGGCCAGAGGCCGGTCGTGTTGCATCTCGCCGGCGGCGACGAACAGGCCGATCGCGAGCAGGTCGCCCACGAGGAGGGTCACCGAGGTTCGCGAGACGTGGATCCGCGAACCCAGGATCGAGGTCGCGTTCCGGGCCGTCATGTTCGGGTTTGTGCCCCGGATCCTCATCACCCTCCCGGTTTCGTCGCCGCGACGGTGTATCCGAACCCAGCCTCGACGACGCCGGCGTCCAGCCCCGCCGCCGAGAGCGCCTCCGTTAGCTCCGCCGGCGTGTAGAACTCCGACTCCATGGTGAGCAGGTGCTCGCCGGCCTCGAGTGCCCGCCCGCGAAGCGTCGAGGGGTCGAACTCCCCGATCACGAGGACGCCCCCGGGCCGGAGCACGTCGGCGAGCGCGTTCAGGACTCGGTGCTCCTCGGGGAGGTGGTGAAAGGCGTCGACGATCAGGGCGGCGTCGACTGACGCCGACCGTAACGGCGGGGCGCGAGCGTCCCCCCGGACGCGGCCGATCCCCTCGGGGACCCGGGCGAGCATCGCCGCGGAAGCGTCGAGGACGATCCGCTCGGGAACGTCTATCGCCCGGGCCGCACGGCCGGTTCCCCCGCCGACGTCGAGGACGCGCTCGACCGGCCTGTCGGCACGCTCGAGCGCGGCCGCGAGCGTCCCGGCGCTCGCCGAGGGCATGACGGCGTCGTAGAGGGGGGCGATCCGATCGAAGAACCACAGATCGCCCGGGGCCATATCCGGTGGACGGTTTCCCGGAATATCAATGGCCGGGGTCGTCGCTCCCCCGTGGCGACCTCCCGGGCGGAAGGCCGACAGTGTTAGGAGGGGGCGCTTCCCTACCCGAGGTATGTCGCTTCGACGGTCGCCGTTGGGCGACCACCACGACGAGCGGGGCGCGCGGTTCACCGACTTCGGCGGCTGGGAGATGCCGGTCTCCTTCGACTCGATCCGGGCGGAACACGCCGCAGTCCGGGAACGAGCGGGGAAGTTCGACGTCTCCCACATGGGCGAGATAGAGGTCCGGGGGGCCGACGCCGCCGAGCTGATGGGCCGGCTCACGACGAACGACCCCGCCGCGCTCGACGCCAGCGAGGGCCAGTACGCCGCGATCACGGACGAGGAGGGGATCATCCTCGACGACACCGTGCTCTACCGGCGCGGCCCGGAGCGGTTCCTGTTCGTCCCGAACGCCGGCCACGACGAGGAGATGGCCGACCGCTGGGCGAGCCACCGCGAGAGGTGGGGTCTCGACGCGGCCGTCGAGAACGTCACCGGGGAGCGCGCGATGATCGCGATCCAGGGGCCGGACGCGGTCGGGATGGTCGCGGACGCGACGGCGGATGACGTGTCCGGACTCGATCGGTTCGAGGCGACGGAAACGTCGATCGCCGGCGTCGACGCCTTCGTCGCCCGGACGGGCTACACCGGCGAGGACGGCGTCGAGGTGATCGCTCCCTGGGACGAGGCAGGGTCGGTCTGGTCGGCGTTCGAGTGTCAGCCCTGTGGGCTCGGGGCGCGAGACACCCTCCGCCTGGAGGCGGGCCTCCTGCTCTCCGGGCAGGACTTCGATCCCGTGGAGAACCCCCGCAATCCATACGAGGCAGACGTGGGCTTTGCCGTCGACCTCGACACGGAGTTCGTCGGCCGGGAGGCCTTAGAGCAGGTCGCCGAGGCGGGCGTCGCGGAGCGGATCGTGGGCATCGAACTCACCGAGCGGGGCGTCCCGCGACACGGCTACGACATCGAGACGCCGGCGGGCGAGACGGTCGGGACGGTCACGAGCGGGACGATGAGCCCGACCCTCGAGACGCCGATCGGGCTGGGGTACGTCCCGACGGCGCACGCCGGGACGGGGACCGACCTCCGTGTGGTCGTCCGGGGCGAGCCGAAAAGTGCAAGGGTCCGGGAGACCCCTTTCATCCAACGATGAGCTTCGAGGTTCCGGAGGACCGGCGCTACCTGGAGACCCACGAGTGGGTACACATCGAGGACGGGACGGCGAGGGTCGGCATCACCGACTTCGCACAGGACGAGCTCGGCGACGTGGTGTTCGTGGAGTACCCCGGGGTGGGAGACCGTCTCGACCAGGAGGAACAGTTCGGCGTGATCGAGAGCATCAAGGCGGTTTCGGACCTGTACGCGCCGATATCCGGCGAGGTGACGGCGGTCAACGACGACATCGAGACCGCGCCGGAACTCGTCAACGAGGATCCCTACGGGGAGGGCTGGATGCTGGAACTCGACCCCGGAAACGAGGACGAACTGGACGACCTCCTGACGTCCGCGGAGTACCGCGAGCAGACGGAGTAAGCGTCGCGGTCCGCGAGC
>CAYSJP010000169.1:0-5203 GCA_964431395.1 uncultured Halobacteriales archaeon | reverse complement strand
TCGGCTCACCGGTGTTCACGGGGATGCCCTGGTTGCGCTCGATGCGCTGGGTCTGGACTTCGAGGTGGAGTTCGCCCTGGCCGGAGATGAGGTGCTCGCCGGTGTCCTCGTTGATCTCGACCTGGATCGTGGGATCCTCCTTGGAGACCTGCTGGAGCACCTGGATGAGCTTGGGCAGGTCGTCCATGTTTTCGGCCTCGATGGATTTGGTGATGACCGGCTCGGAGATGTGCTCGATCGACTCGAAGGCGGTCATCTCCTCGGAGGAGACCGTCGAACCGGCGATGGCGTCCTCGAGGCCGGTCACGGCCGCGATGTTGCCGGCCGGAACCGAATCGACTTCCTCGCGTGCCCCGCCCATGAACACCCCGACGGACTGGATGCGGTTCTTGCCCGCGGTTCCGGACACGTACAGCTCCTGGCCTTTTTCGATGGTGCCGGAGAACAGCCGTCCGGTCGCGATCTCGCCGGCGTGGGGGTCGATACCGATGTCGGTGACCATGAGCACGACCTCGCCGTCCTCGTCGACGACGCTCATCTCCTCGGCGATACTCGACTCGCTGTCGCCGCGCCAGATGCGAGGAATGCGGCGTGGCTGTGCGTCCAGCGGGTTCGGGAAGTGCTCACAGACCATGTCGAGCACGACGTCCGAAAGCGGCGTCCGCTCGTGGAGTTCCTGCCGCTTGTCGGCGCGCTCGAGGTCGATGATGTCCCCGAAGTTCATGCCGGTCCGCTGCATCGACGGCATCGAGACACCCCACTTGTACAGCGCCGAGCCAAAGCCGACGGTTCCCTCCTCGACGGTGACCGTCCAGTCGTCGACCTCCTCCATCTCCTCGGTGATCCCGCGGATGAGCTCGTTGACGTCGCGGATGATCGAGACGAGTCGTTCCTGCATCTCCTCGGGGCCCTCCTGGAGCTCCGAGATGAGACGGTCGACCTTGTTGATGAACAGCGCCGGCTTGACGCCCTCACGGAGCGCCTGTCGCAGGACGGTCTCGGTCTGGGGCATCGCGCCCTCGACGGCGTCGACCACCACGAGCGCGCCGTCGACCGCACGCATCGCCCGTGTCACGTCGCCGCCGAAGTCCACGTGGCCCGGCGTGTCGATGAGATTGATCAGGTGTGCCCTGTTCTCGTACTCGTGGGTCATGGAGACGTTCGCGGCATCGATGGTGATGCCGCGTTCCTGCTCGTCCTCCTCCGTGTCCATCATCAGCTTCTCGGCCGGGCCGTCGTCCGCGATCATGCCCGCGCCGGCGAGCAGATTATCCGTGAGTGTAGTGTTGTGGACGACGAGTCCCTCGGCGACGAAGTTGTGATGTGCCTCTACGCCGAAGTCGTAGACGACGTCCCGATCGACGCGCTCGGTCGACTCGACCTCGACGAAGGAGGTGTCGGCCTTCGCGAGAGCGGCGAGACGTTCGACCCGGATGTCGTCCTCGTCGTCGAGTGTCGCGAACCGGTCGGTGATCCGGTCGAGCGTGTTCTTCGTGAGTCCGACGTGTCCGGTCTCGTAACTGTCGTATGAGCCGAACACCTCCGACTGTGAGGCACCGATGTCCTCCCGGATCGATCGGAGCGTGCTCCCGCCGACGGGCACCCGATCGACCTTCGCCGAGCCGGCGTTCGCGAGCAGCGTCTCGAAGCGCTCCCGTTTCTCCGGGAGTCCGAACCCGATCTCCCCGAAGTTCGCGAGCGAGAGTTCGCCGGAGACGTACAGCGTCGAGTTGGTCCGGTTCAGTTTCGAGGCCACGTCGAACTGGTACAGGAGGAGCTGGAGATCCTCCAGGAGTCCGGTGCTGACCGACGTGGCCGAGACGGCCGAGCGGGCGTCCTCGACGGTTCCATCGGCGTCGAGATAGCCCCGGACGAACGCCGCCGTCTCCTCCCGACCGGCGTCGAACACGAGGGTCGAAACGCGTACCGACGCCGACTTCGACTCGGTTGGGTACGCGAACGCCGCTTCCAGGAGCTTCCGGAGCGTCTTTCCCCCCACCTCTACGCGGGCGGCCCGATCATCGAACTCGCGGACCGTCGCGTCCAGCCCGAGGGCAGCCGCGTGATCGGCCAGGAGCGACTGCATCTCCGGGTCGTCGTTCGTGACGGTGCCCTCGCGGTCGCCGTCCCCGACGAATGCCCCGGCGAGATAAAACAGCGGGGAGAGGTCGTCCGGGAGTGCAACGTCGAGCGAGGAGTGTTCGCCACGCCGATCGGTCCCCCGGTAGTTGAGCATCTCGATGCCGGCGTACAGCTCGTCGGGATCGATACCGAGGTGATCACAGACGTTCAGGAGGTCTCGAAGCCGGTACTGGCCGCGCCAGACGGCGTGTTTGAACGAGCTGAACTCGAGATCCGACCCGGAGGCCTCGTACAACTCCCGACGCGGCTCGTCCTCGATGTGGGTGTTGAACTCCGCCGAGACGTCCACGAGAAACCCGTAGTCCTCGGCGAGGTCGCGCAGCAGCGTCTCCTTCGTACCCATCCCGGTTCCGGCCGGAACCTTCCGGGCACCGACGAGCACGTCGCTCTCCTCGAGTTCGTCGCTTCGCTTGTACTCCATGACGCCGCGGGAATCGAGCACGAGACAGCGGTGCTCGGGCGTCGTCGCGAGCCGGTGCCCGTTCGAGGTTTCGATCCCGACCAGCGGCTCGTCGGCCTCGCGCTTGACCGCGTAGTCGATCGGCTCGCTCGTCGTCTCGCCGCGCTCCCGATCGAGCGACGCCACCCGAACCTCCCCGTCCGGCACGTACGCCTCGCCGTCGGGGTCCTCGGCCGGCTCGCCGCCCATCTTGATTCGCTCGAACAGTTCCTCGGCTTCGAGGACGCGCCCGTCGGCCAGGCTCACCCTCGACTCGCCCGCAATGCACTTGCCGTGATCGACGTGGGCGGCGATGGCGATGTTCCGGATCTGTTCCGGATTGTCCATCAGCCGTTCACACTGTTGGACGATCTTCTTGCGTCGGCCCATTATACGTTCATTCCCCGTTGGGCGTTCAAAAGCATAGTGTTTCGACACGGGGGAGTCGACGCGAACGCCGGCGGGAGCACAAGGGTCATAGTTCCCGGAGCCGTGACGCTTGTGTACATGGATCTCTCGGTGCACGGGCCGGGTCCGTCCGCACCGTTCCTCCGCGCACGGGACCGCTTCGAGACGGACTTCGACCTCTCGGCGCCCGTCGAGGTGCGGGTCCGGGAGGACCCCGACGAACGGACCTGGGCCGCACACTACGACGACCGCCACGTGCTCAACATCTCGCGGCAGGCCGCCACGAGCACGATGGCCGCCGGACTCGCGCTACACGAGTTCGCGCACATGCGCCGCTACGAGGACGACCACCCCTCCCACGTCCAGCCCACGGAGGAGGCGCTGTTTCTCGCACTCGCCGGCAAGGAGGTGGAGCGCCGTCGGCTCGCCGGCTGCTACCAGATCGCGAACCACATGAAGGACGTGTACGCCGACGACATCACCCTCTCGGTGGGGCCGACGGACCGCCTCGTCGCGTTTCTCGAGTCGGAACTCGCGGCGGCGCTCGCGGACCGACCGACCGACGGCCCGGCGGAGGGGAGACGGCTCAGCGCCGACGCCGATCCCGAAATGACCGCCATCAACGCCGCCTTCGCGGTCGGACTGCTGGAGCGCCACGACCTGCTCTCCCCCGACCACCACATCTACGACCTCGCCCGGGCGGCGGGCCGGGACGCGCCCCACGTCGCGTTCGAGCCGTTCAAGCGCCGGTTCCGGTCGCTCGCTCGTGACCCCGACGAGAGCGGCTACCGGAAGGCGCTCGTCGACGTCACCCGGGCGTACGCGACCGGCGGTTCCGCGCCGGCGGCGGATTAGGGGCCGAGTTCCCGCCGCACCGCGTCCAGGGCGGCGAGCGCGACGACGAGGCTCGCGACCCCGAGGAGGACACCCATCCCCGTCGCGAACGCCGGCGAGATCCCGGCGTCGCCGGTTCGGATCCAGAGCACGGGGGCCAAAAGCGCACAGAGCGCGAGTGCGCCGAAGCCGGCGGCGTGTGAGAGCCGATCGAGGGCGCGAGCGCTCCCGACGAACCCCCCGAGAACGAGCGCGAGGAGCCCACCGGCCATCAGGACGGTCCCGCCGAGACCAGTCACGAGTGGCTGCCCGAGCAGGATCACCACCGGCCCGGCGAGCGCGTACCCACCTCGCCAGAAGAAAAAACGCGTCACGTCGCGGTAGGAGACCGGGCGCGAAAGCGTGACGGACTCCTGGCGCTGTTCTACCCGGCGGTTGAGGTCCGCGATCCGCTCACGCATCGTTGTCGGAAGACTAGCGATCGGAGAGGAATACGCTTTCGGGAGTCAGCGGGCGGCAGCGGCGACGCGCTCCTGTTCTTCCTTCTGATTGACGGCGTAGGTCTCGACGTCGTTGTTCGCGGCGCCGATGAGCTGGTCGGCGACGGCCTCCTCGATCGAGGTCGGGGACTTGTAGGAGGCGTTGTACGCGCCCTCCGCGAGGAACTTCAGTGCCTGATCGACCCGGCGCTGGGGGGCGGTGTCGACCGCCTTCGGGACGCTGATTCCGCCGTACTTCAGGCGGACGGTCTCCTCGCGGGGCGCGCTGTTCTCGACGGCGCGCACGAGCACCTGCACCGGATTCTGTTCGGTGCGCGAGTAGACGATATCGAACGCCTCACGGACGATGCTCATCGCCTTCTGTTTCTTCCCGGTGTTCTCGCCGCTCTGCATCAGGCGGTTGATGAGCCGCTCGACGACCGAGATCTCCGACTTCTGGAACTGCTTGCTCGCGTGCCGGCCCATCGTGTGGGCGATCGGCGTGACGGTGATGTAGCGCTCCGTGCTCGGATCGGTGAAATCGATCCCCGTGACCGTCCACTGGCCGAACAGCTGGGCGGGGACGTCCTCGTCGTCGGTCCCGGCGGGCTGGTCCGGGTCGGGAGCGTCGCTCTCGGACATGGTTACCGCACCGGCTTCTCGGCGTTGCCCCGCACGAGCTCGATCATCGAGACGCCGTTTACCTTCTCGACTTTGTAGTTCACGCCGGAGATGTCACCCATCGAGCCACCCTTCGCGCCGCCGATGCCGGCGATCGTGACCTCGTCGTGTTCGTCGATGAACGAGATGGCGCCGTCGCCGGGACAGAAGGCGGTGACCTGGTTGCCGTTCTTGATGAGCTGGACCCGGACGCACTTCCGGATCGCGGAGTTGGGCTGTT
>CAYSJP010000168.1:0-5205 GCA_964431395.1 uncultured Halobacteriales archaeon | reverse complement strand
TCCCGCGGCTGCCAGCCTGCCCGCCGTGGATTTATGATGATCCTCGCCCTATCCGTTTCCGTGACCGCCCGGACGAGCGCCCTCGACACGCTGGTGTTCGGCGTCGACGTCCAGAGCGGGGACATCCGGGGCGAGGCACCCTCCTACGCACTCGTCCGCTTCGACGGCGAGGACCTGGCACGGGACACCGTCTCCCACCGGAAACTCCGCCGCCTGATCGACGACGCCGAGCCGGACCTGATCGCGACCGACAACGCCTACGAACTCGCAGAGGATACGGCGGCACTGGTCGCCTTCCTGCGATCCCTCCCCGCCGGCACGCGCCTCGTGCAGGTGACGGGCGCCGAGCGCCCGGAGCCGCTGTCGCGGGTGGCCTCCCGCCACGGCGTCCCCTACGGCAAGGACCCGATGCAGGAGGCCGAGGCCGCCGCCAGACTCGCCGCCCGCAACGTCGGCCAGGAGGTGACCGCGTTCACCGATACGACCGAGGTGAAGGTCTCCCGTGGCCGCTCGACGGGCAAGGGCGGGTTCTCGGAGGATCGCTACACCCGCCGCATCCACGGCGCCGTGAAACGCCGGTCCCGCGAGGTCGAGTCCGAACTCGACGACGCCGGCCTCGAGTACGAGCGCGACGTCACCGAGAAGTACGGCGGCTTTTCCAACGCCGTCTTTACCGTCCAGGCCCGCCCGGAGGAGATCCCCGTCTCCCGGGAGCGATCCGGCGACACCCGCATCGAGATCGAGCGCGAGCGCCGGGACGGCATCGAGTACCATCCCCTCGCGAAGCGCCGCGACCGCACCGTCGTCGGGATCGACCCCGGAACGACCACCGCCGTGGCCCTGCTCGATCTGCACGGCGAGGTGCTGGACCTTCTGAGCACCCGCACCGCCGACACCGCCGAGATCACGGAGTGGATCATCGAGCGCGGCCGGCCCGTGGTCGTCGCCGCCGACGTGACCCCGATGCCCGAAACCGTCGAGAAGATCCGCCGGAGCTTCGACGCCGCCGGCTGGATCCCGGATTCGGACCTGCCCGTCGACGAAAAGAAACACCGGGCCCGCGAGCAAGGCTACGACAACGACCACGAACGTGACGCGCTGGCGGCCGCCCTGTTCGCGCGGGACTCCTTCGAGAGCCAGTTCGACCGCATCCGGTCGAAGGTCCCCCCGCAGGTCGACGCCGCCGAGGTGATCTCCCGCGTCGTCGCCGGCGGCGAGGCCCTGCCCGCGGTGCTCGCGGACCTCGATCCCGAGGAGGACGACCCCGAGGAGGAGGAGGAGGAACACGAGCCCCGCGAACTCACTCCCGAGGAACGCGAGATCAAGGACCTCAAGCGCCAGGTGGGTCGTCTGGAGACCCACGTCGAGGACTTGGAGGAACGCCTCGCCGAGAAGGACGAGCAGATCGAGGCCTACGAGGCCGCCTTCGACGAGGAGCGCAGCCGCGAGCGCAAGGAGATCCACAAGCGCAGCGAGGTGGCCGAACTCGAGCGCGAGAACGAGCGCCTGGAGCGCCGCCTGGAGAACGCGGAGACACGCGAGGAGCGCCTCGAGTCGAAACTCGACCGGCTCAAACAGCTCTGGAAACTCGACCACGACGATTTCGCCGACATCGAGCAGGAAAAACGCGGGCTGCTCCCCCTGAAGCCGGTCGAGCAGTTCACGGTCGACGCCATCGAGCGTGCGGAGGCGGCGTACGGCCTCGCGGCGGGCGACGTGATCCTCCTGCGCGACGCCAGCGGCGCCGGCCGGCGGACCGCCGAACGGCTCGCCGCCGTCGAACCCCGTGCGGTGCTGAAACACGGCGGGCTCTCGGAGGTGGCCGACGAAGTGCTGTTCGACGCGGACATTCCCGTCTGTCCGGCCGACGGCGTGGCCATCGAGGAGGTCGACGAACTCGCGGTCGCCCGCGAGGCGGACGTCGAGAAGGCCATCGCCGAGTGGGAGACGCGGGCGAAGGAGCGCCGCCGGCAGCGCAACGCCGAGATGGTCGACTCGCTGATCTCCGAACACCGCGCCCAGCGCCGGGGGGCGAGCCCGAGCGAGTTGCTCGATTCGGACTGACCGGGCACGGCGATCCGTCCCTCCCCGGCCCTGACACCGAAGAGGGGGCACGTCTCCGGGACCGTTACCCGACGGCGGGGCGAAAACCCACGGTTTTCGTCGCGGGAGAGCGTTTAGTTAAAATCGCGATTTCAGCGAGGAGGACCGTTTTGTGGATCGAACGCGCAATCCCACGCATGGATTCCGAGCATCACCACGCTGACGAGCGGGCACCCCACGATCCCGGCGTGGAAGTGTCGCGGCGGGGGGTACTGAAACGGGCCGCAGGTGCCGGCGCGTTGCTGGGGACCGCAGGATGCACCGGGGATGGCGCCCGGGAAAACACCCGACTGACGACCGACGGGGGTGCGCTATCCGGCGACGCGCCGACGCCCACCGTCCGGTACAGCGAGGCGACGACCGAACCCGTGTGTCCGCCCGAACCGCCGGGGTCAACGGCCGCCGTCTCCGGCTCCACCGCCTCTCCCGGTTCCCGGACGAGCAGCCCGGACGTCGCAGACGGGGAGATGGCGATCACCGCGGTGTCGGTCAGCGACTTCATCCAGTACGCGCTTTCGGGGACACACCCGGTCGTGACTCGTGAGCCACACACCCAGTACGTGACGGTCAGGTGTGACACCTCGCTCTCGCGAGCGACGGTCCGTGAGCGACTCGCGCTTCACCTGGACGGCGAGTCGGTCTCTCCGGCCGGGAGGCAACCCCACTACTGGCAACACGACACGGTCGATCTGTCGTTTTCGGTGTCGAAGACCGCGACCCACGCCACGGGAGCGGTACTGGTCGACGGGACGGAGCGCCGTTCGCTCTCCGGTGCGACGATCGGGCGTCTGAACGACCCGCCGGCGTTTGCG
The DNA here is from genome assembly GCA_964431395.1 of uncultured Halobacteriales archaeon. Classification (GTDB taxonomy): domain Archaea; phylum Halobacteriota; class Halobacteria; order Halobacteriales; family Hikarchaeaceae; genus CAYSJP01. Next base: position 2,290 of record CAYSJP010000168.1, on the reverse strand, counting down.
GTGTCCCGTCCGTCAGTGTCACCGTCGCGGATCCGGGCCGGCGAGGAGGCGACCGCGGAGGTGCGGTTCACCGTGGAAAACACGTGCCGGGGGCGGGGGACGTTCGGCGCGAGCATCTCCGGGGCCAGCTCGGGGTACGGCCTGGTCACGGCGACGCTTGATCCCGGCGAACGGCGCGAGGTCGTCGCCGAAACACTGATCATGGGTCGATCGGGCGGAGCACGTGTCGCGCTACGATGGGGGACGAACAGTTTCGTCGCCGCGATCCCCGTCGTCGGAACGCCGGAGGGCTAGCCCTCCGTGGAGACCACGTCCGTCCGTGCGGACCCCCTTCGAGTCATCGTGGGGGGCCGCCCGCCGATCGCGGTGCCGTGTTGACTCCGGCCTCCTCGTCCCACGGGCAGTTGACGACTCCCGATCGGATCACCACGACCTCCTCGTCGCCGACGGCGCCGGGCGATCCATCGGCGCCGACGGTGGCCTTCTCCGAACCGGAAGTGCCGGAACTCTACAGCGGCGTCAGCGGGTCGACGTAGGGACGCGCCCTCTACCCTTCCGATCGCCGTCCGATCCGTGCACGTGCCCTCCGGGCCCACCAATACCGGATCACGTTCCGAGGGAGTGAGAATCCTGACGGGTGTTTATCTCCGGGTGTGTGCACGTCCGAACCATGGATCCGGATCATCGACCCCTGTTGGGGCTGGAACTGGACGATCCTGCGATCGACGACGTGCTGAGGGACGTCGGCGTCGGCGTCCTGTCGATGACCGCCGAGGGCGTGCCCTACGGCGTACCGCTGTCGTTCGGGTACGACGGGGACGACAGTCTGTACTTCGTCTTTCTCGGCGCAACCGCCGAACTCCGGAAGGAGACGTACGCGGAACGGTCCGACGTGGCGAGTTTCGCCACCTTCGACGTCGACCCCGACGGGTCCTGGCGCAGCGTGATCGCAGCCGGACCGCTCGACCGGATCACCATCGACGAGTGGGACGCCGCACGCGAGGCGATGATCGACAACGCGTACCAGTCGAACCTCCTCGCCGAGCGCGAACTCCGGGAGAACCCCAACGTGTGGGCACTCGAGATGCAGGAACGGTCCGGCCGTGCCGTCGGTCAACACTGACAGCGTGGACGCCCCCTGACGGCGCCGGTCGTCGATCCTCCCCCTGTCGTTCGATCCTGACTGGGAAGGTTCAAAACCCTCGACGGCCAGGTCCAAATATGGACGCCCACGAACTGCTCACGCGCAACGCCGTCGAGGCAGTCACCGAGGAGGAGGTGCGGGAACTCGCTTCCGATCCCGAAGGCGCGCGGGCCTACGTGGGCTACGAACCCTCCGGTCGGCTCCACCTGGGGCACATGCTCACGGCGAACAAGCTCATCGACCTCCAGGAGGCGGGCATCCAGGTCGTCGTGTTGCTGGCGGACGTCCACGCCTACCTCAACGGGAAGGGCACCTTCGAGGAGATCGAGGCGACCGCCGAGGCCATGCGCGAGCAGTTTCTCGCCTACGGGCTCGATTCCGACCGGACCGAGTTCGTGTACGGCTCCGCCTTCCAGCTGGAGGAGGAGTACCTCCTCGATCTCCACGAGATGGCGGTCTCGACCACCCTGAACCGCGCTCAGCGCGCGATGGCGGAACTCCAGGGCGACGAGGTAGCGACGGTGAGCCACGTGATCTACCCCCTGATGCAGGCGCTGGACGTCGAGTACCTCGATCTGGACCTGGCGGTCGGCGGCCTCGACCAGCGGAAAGTCCACATGCTCGCCCGCGAGGAACTCCCCGAACTCGGGTACGACGCCAGGCCCGCGATCCACACGCCGATCCTCGCCGACCTCGAGACGGGCGTCGGGAAAATGTCAAACAGCGCCGGAATCGACATCTCGCTGGCCGATTCGCGGGCCGACCTCGAGGAGAAGATCAACGGCGCGTTCTGTCCGCCAACCGGGGACCCGGACCCCGACGACGAGGGTAACGAACGCGAGAACCCGGTGCTCCAGCTATTCCAGTTCCACGTCTTTCCGCGGTTCGAGGCGGTGACCGTCGAGCGTCCCGAGGAGTACGGCGGGACGGTTACCTACGGCACCTACGAGGAACTCGCCGGGGCGGTCGAGAGCGGGGAGCTCCACCCCGCGGACGCGAAGAGCACGCTGGTCGAGTATCTGGACGACCTGATGGGGCCCGCCCGCGAGAAGCTCTAATCGTCCCCCTCGGCGCACGGACGTCGGGTCAGTCTGGCGGCGAGTCCACCGGCCGTCCACCCCACGCCGGATGCGGCGATCCATCCTC
>CAYSJP010000167.1:0-5231 GCA_964431395.1 uncultured Halobacteriales archaeon | reverse complement strand
CGAAGGCGTCGATCCGCGGTGCACCTTCGGGGGCGGGATCTTCCCTTGCAACTCCCGGCCCGTGAATCGTTCCGGGGGGCCCCGCGACGTTCCGCTTCGATCAACGGGTATTTTGGCCCGGTGGGAACAGCCGGTCGTATGGGCGACCGTTCCGGTGACGCGCTCGACAGTCGACGGAGCTGGCTGGTGGCGGTTGCCAGTGCCGTCGCGATGATTTTCACGTTCGGGACGGCGTTTTCCTACGGCGTGTTCCTGCAGCCGTTTAGCGACGCGTTTTCGATCACTCCCGTCGCGCTCTCGACCGTCTTTTCGGTCATGCTGTTCGCGTTCTTCATCGGGGCCGGCGTCGTCGGCATCGTCGGGGCGCGGATCCCCACACGCGCGATCGGCGGTGGCTGTGGAGCCGTGACCGGGGTCGCAGCACCCTCGTTGTACGTCGTCGAATCGTACGTCGGTCTGGGAATCGTTTTCGCGTTCGTGGGACTCGCGCTGGGGACGATGTACGTCGTTCTCGCGAGCGTCGTTCCCCAGTGGTTTCGGACACACCAGGGAACGGCGACGGGCATCATTTTCGCGGGAAACGGACTCGGCTTGTTCGTCCTGCCCCCGGTGTGGCAGTTCGCGATCGAGCGGTTCGGAGTTCGCGCCGCGTTCCTCCTCCTGATGGCACTCACGGCGGTCGTGTTCGTGTTCGCCGGACTCGTCTGCCGTCGGCCTCGGGGCGCCGGGGTCTCGGCGTCGACGGCCGGCAGCCTCCTCGGGTGGATGAGACGACTCGGTCGGACGCACGCGTTCTATGGCCTGTTCGTGGGCATCGGGTTCTCGTTCGGTTGGTACATTCTGCTCGCCGCGTACGCGGTCGATCTCTTCACCGCCCGGGGACTGACCGAGGCCGGGGCGTCCACGGCGTTCGGGCTCGTCGGCGGTGTCAGCATCCTGTCCAGGCTCGGAAGCGGCTACATCGCGGACACGGTCGGATTCCGGCGCACGTTCCTCGGGTCGTTGGCTCTCGCGGCCGTGGGTCTCGGTCTGCTGTTGGCACCGACGCGTCCGGCGCTGGCGCTCGGGATCTGTCTGACCGGCCTCGGACTGGGTGGCACCGCGACCATGTACACCCCGATGCTGTTGCGTCGGTTCGGCGAGGACCACGACACGGCAGTCATCGGGATCTTCAACGTCGGCATCGGCATCGTGGCGTTGGTGATACCGCCGGTCGGGACGGCGATCATCGCCGCGACGGGAACGCACAGGAGTGGTGTCCTGCTCAGCCTCTGTGTCTCGGTCGTCGCCTTTGTCACCGTCGCGGTGAGCAGTCGTCCCTGACCGCCCATCGGACGACCGGATACGGGCGCGCGTCCGACCCGCTCCCGGCACGGAAGCGGGGATCGTCCCGGATGCGACAGCAGGCCTGGTCGCCGAAGCGTTTCGAGCCACGACCGACCGGCGGATCACTCCATCCCGACGGGCGCACCGCAGTTCGGACAGGCGTCGTCCAGTTTCGGCGAGACCAGCTCGCCACAGTCACACCGTCGCGTCTCCCCGCCCGATTCGGCGGTCGTGGCTCCGGGAGTGGATGCATGCTCGGCCGTGCCCGTTCCGTCAGGGGCATTCCGGACCGTGTCCGACTCATCGAAGCCTGCCCCGCCCGTGGTCGGGACATCGAAATCCGCCTCGTCCATGCTCATCTCGTTCGTGCCCGGCGCGTCGAGCCCGCCCATGCCGAGTCCGGCGTCGCCGGCGGCCTCGTCGAGCCCGAACCCCTCCTCGACGGCCCGGCTTGCCTGCCTCTCGATGAACCACTGCCCGATCCGGTGTCTGTACCTGTACATCACGGCGGCGGGGACGACGACACCGCCGACGAATCCGATCACGATCCCGATCAGGATGTCCAGAAGCGCCATACACCCACCTCCGGCGGACCGAAGTTCACCGTTCCGGTCCGTCCCGAGGCTGCGCATCCCCCCGCCTCAACGTTCGTGCAGGGTCACGTCCACCTCGCCGTCCTCGACGGCGGCGGTCATCATCGTCGTCGCCTCCGCGGGCGACGCGCCGGTGACGCTCCCCGGGTTCAGGATCCGGATCCCCTCGTGGACCGTGTCGAGGACGTCGTGGCTGTGGCCGGCGACACCGATGGCGTCCGAACCGGCGTGGTCGCGCACCACGCGTGTCACCCGGCCCTCGTATCCCACCGGACTGCCGGTCCCGTGGGTGAGAACGAACGTGACGCCCCCAACCGTGACCGTCGCGACCTCCGGCAGGTCCAGCCCGCGGTCCATGTTCCCCTCGACGGCCGTGAGCGCGCCGCCGGCGAGGTCCGCTATCTCTCGGAAGGCATCCTCGCTCACGAAGTCGCCGGCGTGAATGGTGTGATCGGCGTCGCCGATCAGCTCGGCGAACGACTCGGGTATCTCGCTGGCCCGCGTCGGGATGTGTGTATCGCTAACGAGTGCCACTTCGTGCATGCCTCACCGTTCGTCCGGCGACGGAAAAGTTCTCCGCGCGGTTCGGGTTTCGCGCCCGGTCGGACTACCAGGTCCGTGTGGTACCCGGTCGGACTACCAGGTCCGTGTGGTACCCGGTCAGGTTCTCGCAGCCGTCCTCGGTGACGACCACGAGGTCCTCGACGCGCATTCCACCCACGTCCGGGTCGTACAGCCCGGGCTCGATCGTGATCACGTTGCCCGGTTCGAGCTCGCCGCCGCCGGGGGCGACCGGGGGGAGTTCGTGGACGTCCAGGCCGACGCCGTGGCCCGTCGAGTGGATGAACCCCGTGTCGGCCTCGGGGTTCGAGCGCAGCGTCTCGTACCCCGCCGCCTCGTATACGTCACAGACGGTGTCGTGGACCGCCCCACCGGTCGTGCCTGGCTCGACCGCCTCGATCGCGGCCTCCATCGCCTCGACCGTCAGGTCGTGGCGGTGCCGCACCTCCTCGCTCGCCTCACCGACCACGAACGTCCGGGTCATGTCGGCGTGATACTTCGTCTCCTTGTCGCGCGGGAACACGTCGATCACGATCGGCTCGTCCGCCGGGAGCGGTCCGTGGCCGCGCTCGTGGGGGTCCGCACCCTGCCGTCCGCCGGCGACGATCGTCTCCTCCAGAGCACACCCCTCCCGCAGGAGCGTGACCTCGATCTCCTCTTTCACCCGCTCGGCGGTGAGTGGTTCGTCCTCGTAGCGGAGCTGCCCCCCCTCGACGTCGGCGGCCGCGAGCAGGTCCTCCGCGGCGGCGAGCGCGGTCTCGTTGGCGCGCTGGGCGGCCCGGACGTGGTCGATCTCGGTATCGCTCTTCGTCGCCCGGATGGTCGTAATCGTGTCCTCCTCGTCGGGGTCGACCGTCACCTCGCGCTCCCGCAGGCCGTCCGCCGTCTCGAGGGGGAAGCGCTTTGGCGCGGCCACGGCGTCGACGCCCGCCTCCGCGAGAAACGCCGCGACCATGCGCCGGCGGGCCTCGTCCCGGCCGTGTTCCTCGCGCATGGCCTGGAAATCGTAGTCGGCGTACCGCCGGACGACGTCGGCTTTTGACTCCGCCTTCGCGCGGCCGTACTCCAGCCCCGAGACGAGCACCCACAGATCGTCGGGCGTGTACAGCGTGAGAAAGGGGTCGGGCGCGTCGTACCCCGAGAGGTACCGCTGGTCGGCGTCCTCCGAGTCGGCGTCGATCAGGTAGCCGTCGTACCCCTCGTCGTCGAGGTAGGCTTCGAGCGCGTCGGTGTCCATGCCCATCGGGAGTCGCCCGGGGAACAAAACACTGGCGCGGGCGGGCGTGGAAGGGACGGCGGCGCGATCAGCTGAACGGATCGTCGTTGTTCCGGCACTGCTCGGTCCGGAACGTGACGTCGAACGTATACGTGTCCGACTGGACCTCGTTGCCGACGTCGCGGGGCAGCCACCACGCCAGCGCGACGCAGTGCTCGGGACACAGCGAGCCGACCGTCATGTCGCCGAACTGCTGGTCGAAGTCGTCCCCGTCGAGTTTCATCGGGTAGGTAGCAACCTCACTCCCGTCGCTGGGATCGAGTTCGTAGAGTTCGTTGTTCGTGGAATCGTTCCCGATGAGGTTCCCGTCACCGGCAGCCCGGACCGCCAGTCCCGGCAGCGTCGCATCCGATAGTTCGGAAACCAGTTCGGCGTTGCCGGTCGAGGGGTCCGGAATCTTATACAGGTCGGGCGTGCCATCGTTGACGTTCCCATCGAACAGGTACAGCGTCCCATTCGAGAGGAACGCGATATCCGACCCGCCGACCTCGATCGGGTCGCCGTTCTGGTCGGTTAGCTGGATCGTTTGATCGACGCTTTTACTCGAGGAGGGGTCGTCGATGACGTAGAGATCACTTTCGCCCCAGGCGGTGAAGTACAGCTCTCCGGCCGGGGAAACCGCCGCCTGGAGGCTGTTACTCGTTGGACCACCGGTGATTTCGCCTCGGTCGTTGAACGTGTCGCTCGCGACGTCGTACTCGCCGAGCCGGTTCGAGAACTTGTCGATGAGGTAAATCGTTTGCCCGTCTGGACTGGCCGCGATGGAGACGACGTGGTTGTAGTCGCCGGCGCCGTCGCCGTCGAAGTCCCTGCCGGTGAGGTCGATCAACTCGGTCAGTTCCGCGTTGCCGTTTTTGATATCGGCCCTGTAGAGCTTCGTCGTGTCGTCCGACGGACTCCCGTACGGGTCGTCACCGGGATCCTGATCGGGATTGTCTGTGGTGTTCGTGAGGTACAACTGTTCCGAACAATCGAACGGCGGGCTGTCCGGGGTGTTGATCGTGCCGTGACAGTTCGTGCCCTGGTAGTCTTCGGCGACCCGGCCTCCGCTCTCGGTCGGATCAAGGACTGGCGGCTCCGCGCCCGAATTACCGAGGAAGTCCATCACTTGGTTGAGCGTCCCTCGCTTGAGGACCGTCTCCATCTCGTCGTCCAGCACGTTGTCACAGTCCGGGTCGTACCACAGGGCAGCCTGGATCGCGTCGCCGAGTTCGCCGTCCGTGCCCGGACTGCCCAGTGTGCCATCCTCGTCGTCCGCACTGGCTTCGGGCTCGTTGACGCCGTTCTCGGCGTCCTCGGTCACCTCGGCCTCCAGCTGGACGTACCCGGGATTGCCGTACAGGTGATAGCTGTACGTGACCTCGCCGAAGTCACCGGGTTTGACGTCGCTCAGATCGATGACACCCGCGGGCGGGTCACTCTCGGGTCCGCCGACGGAGTCGGTCCTGCTGGCGTCCATGAACGCGTCGAGATCC
>CAYSJP010000166.1:0-5271 GCA_964431395.1 uncultured Halobacteriales archaeon | reverse complement strand
CCCGGGCGGTCGATACGGTAATTGCCTACAACAGTCATTATCAGGCGCGTCCGGCGCGGCGCTCTTTCATCGTGCTCGCGATGCCCGCGTTCGCCGAGCAGTTCGGGCACGCACGAACCTTTCCGGTCTCGTCGGAGAAGACCCGCGCGAACTCCGGGGAGACGAACGCGTCGCAGTGTGTACAGTATGGCATTGGTGTTTCGACCTACGTATATATCAACGTGCCAAGAACAAGGCAGTATTGCCTAACTAGTTAGCCACTGTTTTAGCGCCGATTCGGGGGTCCGGGATCATACTGACTCGTGTCGGCGATTACCGTATCGACCGCCCGACGCGGGCGGTCGGAGCGGTAACACGCTACAGGAGTCAGTATCAGTCCGCGAAGCCGATCGCGGAGCGCTCGACGGACTCGCCGAACAGCCAGTCGGCGTGCTCCATGGCGTACTCGCGGTGGTCCTCCTCGATGTACCCCACGGCGTCGGTCACGAGGATGGGGCGGTAGTCCCGCAGGCCCGCTGCCCCGGCAGTGTGGAGCACACAGACGTTCGCGAGCGTGCCACAGATCAGGAGGTCGTCGATGCCCCGCGCCGACAGCCAGCCGTCCAGTTCCGTCTCGTGGAACGCGTTGTAGGTGTGTTTCTCGACGACGTGGTCCTCCGGTTCGACGGCGAGGCCGTCGACGATCTCGGCCTCCCGGGAGCCCTCGAGGACGTGCTCGCCCCAGCGTTCGAACTCGTCGTAGTAGTGGGCGTCCTCGAACTGTTCCGGCGGGTGGACGTCGCGGGTGAACACGACCCGTGCGCCGGCCTCCCGGCCCGCCTCGATCACCTCGCTCACGGGCTCGATCGCCTCCTCGCTCGGCGGAGCGTACAGGCTCCCGTCGGGATGACAGAAACCGTTCTGCATGTCAACGACGACGACGGCGGTGGTGTCGGGGTCGAGTTGCATACGCGTCGTACGGGTCGATCGGACTTAGATGCTTGTCCGTCCGCCCGACCGGCTACGCTGGCGTCCGATCGCACCGGCAGCGCGACGTTCCGTTGCACGTCCCGACGACGACTCTTTATTCCTCCGACCGGTAGCCGGCCCATGGTTCGTGTCACGCGGGGGCTGCTCGACATCCTCCTGGAGAAAGCCGCCGATCGGGATCCGGGCGAGGTCACGATCGAACTCGCCGTCACGCCCGCCGGCGAGTTCGAGGACCTCGACCTGCCCGACGAGGCGCCCGTGTTCACGACGTTCTACCTCCCCGACGCCGGGCGATCGATCGAGGCCGTGTTCGGGAGCAACCTCGCGACGCCCTCCGGTGAAGCGCCCGGCCTGTTCGTCTCCCACCCCGATGGGTCGCTGTCGCTGTCCCGCACCGACGATTTCCGGGAGGTCGTGTTCGTCGCGGTACCCCCCTGGGAGCAGGCGTCGGTCGCCGCCTTCGGCCGCGACGGGCGCCGCCGCGACCTCGATGTTCTCGACGCGGCGCCGCCCAAGGAGTCGCTGCCCTGAGCCGCCGGTAGGTGAAACGGGCGTTTGGGTCTCCGGAAGACACTTTTTCCGTTCGTGGGTAGCGTGACCCGTGCGACGGCGAACACTCGCTGCGCTCGCCCTGCTGGCCATGGCGGCCCTGGCGGGCTGTGCCGACCCCGCCGGGAGCCTCCGGATGGAGCCGGTCGACGACGATGGCCTGGCCGAGCGGGCGAGCAACGACGTGGACACGAGCGACCTCCCCGCGGAAGCCTCCCGGGAGATCCGGACCCGGGAGACCGTCCGGCGGGTGATCGAGAACGGATCGTTGAACGTCACCACCCCCGGCCCGCCGATCGACGCCGAACTACCCTACGAGTACCGGGGTGCGTACTACGACCTCTCCCACGAGCAGGTCGACACGCGATCCGGGGTGAAAACGGAGATCGAGGTCGACTTCAACGCGACGAGCCCCGAGGGGCCGGAGGTCGCGTTCGCCGACCTCCCCGCGGCGGATCGCGAGAAGCTCGAACCGACTCTCGGGGACGGGCCGCGGATGTACAGGCCCGGCCCGGAGATCGGTGTTCACGTGACCTACCCCGATCCGGCCGCGGCAAACTCGACGCTGCTCTCACACGCCGGCGGGTCGATGATCCTCGTCCACGAGGGCGAGGAGTACGCCCTGGCGATCGAGGAGACGAGCGAGGCGACGCTCGGCGTCTACCGCTACGAGGCGACACAGCGGGCCGGGAGCGCCGAGGCCTACGCCGAGGAGCTGAAAGACGAGTACGCCTTCTCGCTGTCGGGATTGAGCGACGGGGAAGCGTCGGTCGTCGAGGAGGCACTCGACGGGAGCTACTACGCCGAGAGCACCGACGACGACGGGTTCGCGGCACTGGTCGAGCGATTCCGCGGCCGCGACGGGATCCGAAAGGACGAGTACGGGGGCGACTTCCTCGTCCGGTACGACGGACAGCTGTACTTCGTCGAGATGGAGTACGGAGCGTTCGTGGACGGTACGTAGCGGGACGTCCCTTCCGCGGGGTCGGTGGGGTCGACCGGGCGGTGCTCACTCGTCCGGATGACGCCACTCGTTCTCACTCGCTCGGGTGACACCACTCGATCGCCTCCCGGACCGCCTCCGTCCGGCCGAGGAAGGTGAGGTGGTCGCCCTGCCGGATCTCGAAGTCGCCGTCGGGCACCTGGTTGTCGCCGTTTCGGCTCACCATGGCGATCAGGCAGCCGCTGGGGATCTCGTCGTCGAGGTCCCCGATCGTTCGCCCGACGAGGTCCTCGGCGGTGACCTCGACCTCCTGGACGTCGCCGGACCTGCCGAGTTCGGTCATCCACGTCGACAGCGCGGGGCGCTCGATGGCGTTGTCGATCGCCCACGCCGTGGCCTGGGAGGCGGAGATGGCGCGCACGCCCAGTTCCTCGAAGGCGTCGACGTTGTCGGGGTTGTTCACCCGGGCCATGACGTTCTCGGTGTCGAACGTCGACCGGGAGAGCTGTGCGACCAGCAGGTTCGCGTCGTCGTTGCCCGTGGCGGCGACGACGATCTTCGCGTTGTCGGCGCCGGCCTCCCGGAGTTCCTCGATGTCGGTTCCGTCGCCGTGACGGACGGTGAACCCCGCGTTGCGGGCGACCTCGATCGTGTCCTGATCGGTCTCAACGATGACGACGTTCTCACCGCGTTCCTGGAGGCGTTCGGCGAGCTCGCGGCCCACCCGACCGCCCCCGACGATGATGACGCGCATTGGTATCACGTTGAGTCTCCGTGCAATCCGTCTTGCGAAACCGGCCTCGAAGACGACGGTCACGAGGATGACAAGAAAGACGGTGCCGACGAGGAGGTCGGCAGCGTCGGTCATCCCGACGGCAGGGGACCGGAGCTGGATGGCAAACAGCGTCGCGACCGATGCGGGGATGATCCCCCGGGGGCCGACGAGGCTGACGAAGGCCCGCTCGGCCTGCGTGAAGCGGCCGCCGGTCGTCGAGAGAAGGACGAGCAGCGGCCGGACGAGGAGGGCGACGATCATCACGACCCCGATCCCGCGCAGGCCGAGATCCAGGAGGGTGTCGAAATCCAGCAGGGCGGCCAGCGTGATGAACACCACCGAGAGCACGACCAGGGTCACGTCGCCCTTGAACTCGGAGATGTCCTCCCGGTAGGGGACGTCGGTGTTTCCGAGGACGACGCCCGCGGTCGCGACGGCCGCGATCCCGGCCTCCGGTTCGAGCGGCTCCGCGGCGGCGTAGGCGACGAGCGCCCCCGCGAGCACGAGCAACCGGGCGTTCCGCGGGGCGTTGTCGGGCGAGAGGTCGACGTGCTTGAGCAGATACCAGAGCACGCCGGCGACGATCAGCCCGACGAGGATGCCGGTGCCGAGCTTGCTCACGAACAGCCTCACGAGCTGGCCCGGACCGTTCCCCTCGGCGGTGATGCTCTTGAAGATGACGGCCGCCAGGATCGCCGCGGTGACGTCGTTGATGATCCCCTCGGTTTCGAGCGCCGTCGCGACGCGATCCCGCACCGGGACCACCTGCAGGATCGGATTGATCACCGTCGGACCGGTGGCGACTAGCAGGGCGCCGATCAGGAGGGCGGTCGCCCACGCCGCGCCCAGCAGGACGCGAACCGCGACGGCGGTCCCCAGAAGCGAGATGACCGCGCCGATCGTCACGAGCCGGAGCGCCTCGGAGGGCGCCTCCCGGAGCTCGTCGAGCTGGATGTGAAACGCGCCCTCGAAGACGATGATTCCGACCGAGAGGCCGACGATCTGGGTCAGGCCGTCGAGAAAGTTGGTCGGGTCGAGCAGGCCGGTCACCTCGGGGCCGAGAACGACCCCGGCGCCGATGAGGAACACGACGCTCGGGACCCGGAACCGGTCGGCGAGCACCTGCGCGATCACGCCGATCGCGATGATCGACGGGATGATCACGATCAGGTCGGGACCCCCAACCGCCTCGGACATGCGTGTTGGGCGTCACCTCGCCGGCGTATAAAAACCGGGATTTGGCCGGGGCCGGCAGGCGAGTGCCGGCAGGCGAGTGCCGGCAGGCGGGGGTGGGTGTCTCCCACCGCCGGCGCCGGGGAACGCGATCCCGGGGCTACGGGGAGGCGTTCGCCGGGTTCGGCGGGCGCGCTCCGGACCACGCCCGCTCGTAGGCGTAGTAGACGCCCATCTTCGCGGCGTTGGCCCAGATTCCGACGTCGAGCGCCGCCGACGCGTCCCGGAGGAGGGCGAAGGCGACGACCGCCGTCACGATCACGCTGAGGATCCGGTAGCCGACGGTCTTCACAAGCAGCGACCGCCGGCGTGCGAAGGGCCGTAACGCTCGATCCAGTATGTTCGAGGACATAGTTCACAATAGGCATATATAGAATATATATTTATCGGTGTGTGGGGGAGGCACCGGCCGGTCGTCCGGGGCCCGGGCGGCGGATGGGCCGTCACGGGCGAAACGCTCATACGAGGTGAGAAACGAGGGCCGAACGATGCCAGAGATCGAAGCCTCCCTGTCGGAGGAAATCTACGGCCAGTTCGAGCGCATGATCGGCGAGGAGTTCGTCAACCGCGACGAGGCGGTCGAGGAGTTACTGACGGCCGGGATCGACGCCTACACCCGGGAGTTCGAGGAACCCGAGGAGTCCGACATCGCCGAGGAGTACGCCAGCGACATCTTCGACACCGCCGAGGGACCACGCGGCGAGGGCGAGGACGAGTTCGGATTCTGATAGTGACTCGTGTAGCGTTTCACCGCTCCGACCGCCCGGGTCGGGCGGTCGATACGGTAATTCCCTACACTAGT
>CAYSJP010000165.1:0-5282 GCA_964431395.1 uncultured Halobacteriales archaeon | reverse complement strand
TCGCGGCTGTTCGAGGCCGTCTTCGACTACGAGCCGCCCTCCTCGGGGGTGTCGTTCAAGAAGCTGTTCCGCCAGCTGACGGAGAAGCTCGTGGAGGACGACCGCCCGCTCGTGGTCGGACTGGACGACGTGAACTACCTCTTCTATGAGAACGAGGCCTCCGACGCGCTGTACTCGCTGTTGCGCGCCCACGAGATCCAGCCGGGGGCCCGCATCGGCGTCATCACGATCTCCTCGGACCCCTCCCTGGAAGTGATCGAGGAACTCGACGGCCGCGTCCAGAGCGTGTTCCGGCCCGAGGAGGTGTACTTCCCCGTCTACGGCGAGGCCGAGATCGCCGACATCCTGACCGAACGCGCGAAACGCGGCTTCCACGACGGCGCGATCTCGCCGACGGTACTCGACCGGGCCGCCGAACTCACCGCCGAGAGCGGCGACCTCCGGGTGGGCATCGACCTGCTCCGGCGTGCCGGGCTGAACGCCGAGATGCGCGCCTCCCGCACCGTGAGCCCCGAAGACGTCGAGGACGCCTACGAGGCCTCGAAGTACGTCCACCTCTCCCGGAGCCTGCGGACCATCTCCGACTCCGAGCGCGCGCTGGTCGAGGTGTTGCTCGACCACTCCGGCGAACGGGCCGGCTCGGTGTACGAGGCCTTCCACGAGGCGACCGACCTGGGGTACACCCGGTACTCCGAGGTCGTGAACAAGCTCGAACAGCTGGGGATCATAGAGACCACCTACACGGCCGTCGAGGGACGGGGTCGCTCCCGGAAGCTCGAACTCGCCTACGACCCCGACGCGGTCGCCGAACGGCTGACGGGAGTGTCGGAGTGACCGCGGCGGGCGCCCGGGGGAGGCCGCCGGCGCCCGAACCGTTTTTGAACGCGCCCGCTGATGGGCCGGCATGGACGACGTCGAGGCGGCCAAGCGCCGGGCGGGGGAGCGCGCGGCCGAGGAAGTTGCCGACGGGGCGGTCGTCGGCCTGGGATCGGGCAGCACCGCGGCCCACGCGATCCGGGCGCTCGGGCGGCGAGTCGACGCCGGACTGGAGATGGTGGGCGTGCCGACCTCGTTTCAGTCCCGCGAGGTGGCGACCGAGGCCGGGGTGCCGTCGTGTGCTCCGGAGGACGTCGAGTCGGTCGATATCGCGATCGACGGCGCCGACCAGGTCCTCGAGAGCCCCGGGAGTCCCACCGGCGGCGCACTGATCAAGGGTGGCGGCGGCGCCCACGCTCGCGAGAAGCTGATCGACGCCGCGGCCGACCGGCTCCTGATCGTGGTCGACGAGCGCAAGCTCGCGACGGAGCTCGACGCGCCGGTGCCGGTTGAGGTGCTGCCCGGGGCGCGGTCGATCGTGGCGGGGAAGATCCGGGAACTCGGGGGCGAGCCGGCACTCAGGCGGGCCGAGGCCAAGAGCGGGCCGGTCGTCACCGACGACGGCAACCTGATTCTGGACTGTGACTTCGGCGCGATCGGGGATCCCGCTGCGCTGGCCCGGAAACTCGACGGGCTCCCGGGGACGGTCGAACACGGGCTGTTCGTGGGCCTGGCCCACGCGGTGTACGTCGGAGCCGAAAACGGAGTGCGGGCGGAGACCCCTTAGAGGTCGCGCGGCTGGACGGTCTTGCGGTCGTTCGCCTCGGCCCGGGACGCGGCGTCCTCGAGGAGTTCCTCGACTTCCGCGTCGAGCGCGTCGTAGAAGTCGGCGGAGACGTTCTGGCCTTCGAGCGCTTCCTTTACTGCGGATTTGACGATGAGATCTGCCATACGAGGCGCAATTGCCCAGACGTGGTATTAAGCCTTCCCAAACGGACGCGGCGTCGCGAACCGCCGCGAGGGGGCGTCTACGCGCGTGAGACGAGAAATCATCCGAAGCGGCAGGTACGAGTGGGAGGGCACCCGTGGTAGGGGTATGCGAGACGTGTTGCGCGCGCTGGCGGACGGCGATATCACGGTCGCGGAGGCCGAGAGCCGGCTCGCCGGCTACGCCACGACCGACGCCGGGCGGTTCGACGCCGCACGCGAGGGGCGCGGCGGGGTGCCGGAGGCGATCCTCGCCGACGGGAAACCCCCCGGGGCGGTCGCCGACCTCGCGGCGGCCGCCCTCGAGACGACCGGGCGGGCGATCGTCACGCGGACCACGCCGGAACAGCGCGACGCCCTCCGGGAGGGGCTGGACCGCGAGGGCCACGGGGACGCGTCGGTCGAGGTGTCGCCGGAGGCGGGGGTCGTGGTGGCCCACGCGCCCGGCTTCGAACCCCCTACGCTGGAGGCGACGGTCGCGGTCGTCACCGCGGGGACGAGCGACGCCGGGCCGGCGGGCGAGGCCGCCGTCATCGCCCGGGAGATGGGCGCGACGGTCGAGCGCATCGACGACGTCGGCGTGGCCGGCATCCACCGGCTGTTCGCCAACGTCGAGGCGATCAGGGCGGCCGACGTCGCGGTCGTCGCCGCCGGCCGGGAGGGCGCGCTCCCGACGGTCGTCGCGGGGTTGGTCGACTCGCCCGTGATCGGTCTCCCCGTCTCCGTGGGTTACGGCGAGGGCGGGGCGGGCGAGGCCGCCCTGCTCGGGATGCTGCAGTCGTGTTCCGCCCTCTCGGTCGTGAACATCGACGCGGGGTTCGTCGCGGGCGCACAGGCGGGCCTGATCGCCCGTGCCGTGAACGGGGGCGAGTGAAATCCGTTTACCTCGGCCGACGCAGTTCCCGAGAGCCCGTCCCCGTGGGAGGGGGCCGGTCAGAAGATGCCGGGGAAGACCACGAACGCGAACAGCATCGTCCAGATGCCGACGAAGGCGGCGTAGTAGGCAAGCGGGATGAGGTTCAGCCGGATGACACGGCCCTCCTGGCCCAGAAGCCCGACCGTCGCCAGCGCGGCGACGATGTTGTGGATGGCGACGAGGTTGCCGATGGCGCCGCCGACCGCCTGGGCGCCGACGACGATCTGGGTCGGGACGCCCAGTTGCGACGCAGCGACGTACTGGAAGCCGCTGAACGTGATGTTCGAGACGGTGTTGGAGCCGGCCATGGCCGCGCCGAGCGCGCCGATGAGCGACGCGAAGAACGGGTAGACGCTCCCGAGCGTGCTTGCGACCGCGACTGCCAGGACCTCGATCATGCTGCCCGTGATGTCGTGGTTCAGATCGGGCGCCCCGACGTTGAGCATCACCGACACCATCGCGATGACGAACACCAGGGCGATGAACGGGGAGACGATCTTCTCGCCGGCTTCGCGCCAGGCGGCCCTGACCTGGGTGCCGCTCATGCGGAAAATCGGAATGGCGATCAGCGCGCTGAGGATGAGCCAGAAGCCGGGCACGTTGATCCAGTCGATGAACCCGCCGAGGTCGTACCCGAGGATCTCCGACCAGCCGATCCCGACGCCGAGCGCGAAGTCTCCGACTCCGGTCTCGACGACGAGGCTCCGGTCCGTGTTGCCGATGACGCTCCCGATGCGGTCGCTGGCGCGGGTGACGACCAGCAGGAGAGCGAGGATGATGTACGGCGCCCACGCCTTGCCCAGCGACATGCCGTTGCTACCGCTGCCGGACATCCCCTCGCCGCCGGGTTCGATGTCACCGACCCAGTGGGGCTCCCACTGGTCGCGGTCCGGAAAGTCCCACTCCTCCTCCGGCAGGAGGTAGCCGGCGCGAAGCACGCTGATGGTGAGAAACCCCCCGACCATCGACCCGATCAGGGCCGGGAACTCGGCGGTGATGAACCACGCCGAGATCCAGTAGGGCACCGCAAAGGAGATGCCCGCAAACAAACAGAGCGGTGCGACCGCGAAGGCAGGGCGTATCGTGCGTTCCTCACCGAAGAAGTACACGACCATCGCGACGGCGATGAGCGGCATCAGAAAGCCGACCAGGGCGTGGTACGTCGCCGCCCACGCCGCGACCTCCTGGGAGTAGCTGACGGGGGTGAAGCCCGCCTCCTCCAGCACCGGGATTCCCTCGGCGACGCCTTCCCGAGTCGCGTACCGCTCCATCGGTGCCTGGATGCCGACGATGATCGGCGTCCCGACCGCGCCGTAGGTGACGGCGATGATGTGACCGATGATGGCGGCGATGACGGCCGCCAGCGCCGGAAAGCCCAGGCCGAGCAACAGCGGTGCGACGACTGCTGCGGGCGTCCCGAAGCCTGCCGCCCCTTCGATGAACGTCGCGAGGAAGAACCCGACCAGGACGATCTGGACGCGGCGGTCCCGTGACACCGCCGCGAAGCCCTGGTTGATCCGGTCCAGTGCGCCCGCTTGCATCATCGTGTACAGCAAGACGAGCGCACCGAAGACGATCCAGAGGATCGTCAGGGCGGTGATGACGCCGTCGAGCGACGCCGCGATGAGGAAATCGATCGGCGCGCCCCAGAGAACCAGTCCCACCAGGATGGCGACGGCCCAGGCGACCGGCATCGCCCGAGTCGCCGGCCACAGCAGACCCACCAGCAGGGTCGCGACGACCAGCAACGGCGCCGCCGCCAGCAGGAGTTCCACGCCACCGACCTGGTCGATACCCTCGATCTGCAGTGGCAGCGTCATCAACTCTCCCGCAGCCGTCATGCTGTCTCACCTCCGTGTCGATTCACGAGTGTTCCGGCCGTTGTACTGTCGGACGGAACGTTTGATGATCTCCGCCGGGGACGGTCCCCGACGGAATGTATCACTGCTTCTGTCCGACAGTATAGTGCCGTCTCGATGTTTCGGATCATGGTTCGTGTCTCCGGTATGTGCGAGCCTCCGTCGCCCGACGGGACGGTCATTCCCCGACAGATTGGCACATACACACGCACAAATTGACGTCATCTATCACTTATATACATTGGTGAATTACCACGGACTGAAAACCGGAGGACACGTTCATATAAGGGCTGCCGGCACCGGCGGAGACGGCCGATGGTCGTGGGCCCGATGGTGCTCGGGAGCTCGGGGAAGCGCCGCCGCGAACTTTACGACGGATGTTAGGGAGAATTGGGTGAGAGTTTGGAAAGAGTATATATCCGTTCGCGCCCAATTTGACCTTGCGGTCAGGACAACCCAAAAGATCCCCAATGCCAGAGTGTGACCACTGCGGCGAGCACGTCTCCGAACGGTTCGCGCGCGTCTTCGAGAACGAGAACGGCGAACTACTCGCGTGTCCCGGGTGTTCGGCGAACGCCGGAATCGCCGAGGTCGCCCGCCGCCGCATCCAGAACGCGTGACCCCCGCGGCGCCCGTCCCCGCTGTCGCAAGAGTGCTCTCCACCGCTGTCCCCGGGACAGTCTCCGTCGCTGTCCCCGGGACAG
>CAYSJP010000164.1:3469-5283 GCA_964431395.1 uncultured Halobacteriales archaeon | reverse complement strand
TCGTCCAGGCGGGCCAGCAAGGCGTCGACGGCGACTCCGCGTCGATCACCGTCGCCACCGCCGTCATTTCGGCCCTCGAGGGCGCCGGAGTCGAGCAGTCGGTCGCCATGACCGGCTCGCTGTCGGTCCGGGGCGACGTGTTGCCCGTCGGCGGCGTCACCCACAAGATCGAGGCCGCCGCGAAGGCCGGCATGGACAAGATCATCATTCCGAAGGCCAACGAGCAGGACGTCATGGTCGAGGACGAGTACGAGGAGATGGTCGAGATCATCCCCGTCTCCCACATCAGCGAGGTGCTCGACGTCGCGCTTGCGGACGACGTCGAGAAGGACGGCCTCGTCGACCGCCTGAAGTCGATCACCGGGCAGGCCCTCGAGCAGAAGGTCGGGAACCCCAGCAGTCCGAGCCCGCAGTAGCGCGGCTTTCCCGACGGTGGCGTTCGGTTCTTTTAGGTCGCTACCCCCGATAGCGGGGCGTGATGGCGACGCGATGGGCGCTGTTCGCCGGCGTGACGCTGATCGTGCTACTGGTGGTGCTCGGCCTCTCTCGGGCGACTGCGCGGGAACTCACTGGGTCGGACGAACCAGTGACCCTGCCGGACGAGAGGACACCCGGGACGACTGTCGGAGACGAAGGTGGGGCGGAGGATGCGGCGTCTTCGGAGGAACGCACGGAGTTGTTCTCGGAGGGCGAGCACGCCGGAGAGGACCGACTGTACGCACGCGGCGATGAGACGACGGTCGGAACGTCCCGGGACGTCCCGGAGATTCGACGGGATCGGACGCCGCGGGCGGGCGATCCGGATCTCCTCCTGAGCGCAGCGCTCTCCCAGGTGCTGGTCGGCGCCCTGCTCGCGGGGCTCGCGTGGTACGCGGAGGTTCCCCCGGGTGCGCTGGGGATCGACGATCCGGCGGCCGCCGTGCTCCCGGGGGTCGCGCTCGGGATCGGCCTGTACGTCGCCAACGAGGCCGGCGCGTGGCTCGCCGGGCAGGCCGGGATGGACGCGGACGAATCGCTCCGGGAGTTGCTCGCCCCGGAGTCGCGAGGGGAGTGGGCGCTGTTACTCCTCGTCGTCCTCCCGGTCGTCGCCGGCGTCGAGGAGTTCCTCTTCCGGGGGGCGCTGATCGGTGCGTTCGAGGCTGGCTTCTCGCTCTCGCCGTGGCTTCTGGCCGTCCTCTCGTCGGTCGCGTTCGGCCTCGGACACGGCCTCCAGGGTCCCGGCGGGATACTCGTGACCGGGGTCCTCGGGTTCGCCCTGGCGGCGGCGTTCGTCCTCACGGGGAGCCTCTGGGTCGTCATCGTCGCACACTATCTCGTGAACGCCCTGGAGTTCGTCGTCCACGAGGGGCTCGGTGTCGAGTGGGTGGAGCGGTCCCGATGACGATCGTCATCAGAACAGGCCACGGAGGCGGGCGAAGAGGCCGCCGCTCCCGCTTCCGTCACTCGATTCCTCGCCGGTCGACCCTTCGTCGGCCGGTTCCTCGCCGGCGGCCTTCTCGCCAGCCGACTCCCCGCCGGCTGATCTCCCGTCCTCGGGAGAATCTGCTTCGTCGCCCGCATCCACGTCTGAGGTGTCGTCCTCCTCGGGCAGTTCGTCTCCTTCCGCGGGCCGGTCCTCGCCGGACGGTTCCTCCTCGACCGGGGTTTCGGTGTCCCCCGGTGGTTCCTCTCCCTCCGCTCCATCGTCCTCGGGGTGGGGGTCCGCTTCGGCCGACGCGACCTCCCCGGTCCCTTCCTCGACGTCGACCGTGTCGCCGGTGGCGTCATCCGGGGCCGTGCCCGCTGTTGCCTCGGCCGTGGTGCTGGCTTCGGGC
>CAYSJP010000164.1:0-3369 GCA_964431395.1 uncultured Halobacteriales archaeon | reverse complement strand
CGTCGTCGGGAGCGACGTCGGCGGCTTCTTCGGTGACGGCGTCAGCCAGCTGTCTGTAAGCGGCCGCGGCCGGACTGTCGGGGGCGTGGTGTTCGAGAGGCGCGCCAGCGTCAGCGCTCGCGGGGACCGCGGGGTCCTCCGGGACGACCCCGAGCAGGTCGGTGCCGACGGCCGCGGCGATCGCGTCGGCATCGATCGCCTCGTCGACGCGGGTGACGACCACGCCGCGGATCCGCACGTCGATCACCTCGGCGAACTCGACGAGTTTCGCCGTGTCTCCGACGGCCGTGTCGTCGGGCGTGGTCACGAGGACCGCCTCGTCGGCGGCGTCGACCGGCATGACGTCCGCGTAGCCCAGCCCCGCGCTCGCGTCCACCACGACGAACTCGTGGTGGTCCGCCAGGGTCGTGAGGACCTCGGGGAGCCGTTCGGGATCGGCCCGGGCGTACTCCGTGAGGTCGGGGGCCCCGGGGACGACCTCGACCGCCTCCTCCGCGACGACCGCCGATTCGATGTCGGCGTCTCCCGCGAGGACGTCGTGTAGCGTCGGCTCGCTCTCCACGCCGAGCATCCCACCCAGGTTCGCCATCCCGAGGTCCGCGTCGACGAGCGCGACCGAGTGGCCGTCGACCCCGAGCGCGACGCCCAGATTGAGCGTCGTCGTGCTCTTACCGACTCCCCCCTTCCCGCTCGTAATAACGAGTATCGTTCCGCTCATGACGTCGTTTACCGGCAGTCAACACATAAAGGATTGGAGGATCGTCTGACGGTAGGCAGACGGGGACGGGGCAGCCGGGACGCGCCCGAGAATCGGTCACCGCCGCCCCCGATCAGGTCGGGCAGTTGAGGCCGTCGCCGGTGCCGTCGTCCCCGGAGTCGTGCCCGAGCGCGGCCGCCACGTCGACCAGTCCCGCGCCCTGGTCGCTCGCGGCGTGATCGAGGTCCTCGGCGGTCTCGAGAAGCCGCTGCCGGGCCTCGGAGGCGGAGTGGCCATCGGCCACTAACTGTGCCGCCGCGCCCGCGACGTGGGGTGCCGCCATCGAGGTGCCGCTGCGACCGGCGTACCCCTCGAGATCCGCCGAACAGACGTCCGCTCCGGGTGCCGTGATGTCCACTTCCGGGCCGGTCGAGGAGAAGTCGGCGATGTCGTCCTCGATGGTCGTGGCGGACACGGCGAAAAACTCGTCGTAGGCTGCCGGATACCCGACGGAGTCCGGCGATCCCCGGTTGCCCACGGCGGCGACCGGCAGGACGCCCGCCTCGACGGCGTACTGTCCGGCGGCCTGCAGCGCGGGCGCCTCCCGCGGCGAACCGAGGCTGAGGTTGACCACGTCCCACCCCTGGTCGGCGGCGTACCGGATGGCCTCGACGATGCCCGAGGTTCGGCAGCCGCCACCCCCGGAACAGACCTTCAGCGCGTGTAGCGTCGCGTCGGGGGCGACGCCGACGACGCCGCTGTCGCCGTCCTCGGCTGCGATGGTGCCGGCGACGTGTGTCCCGTGGCCGCCGTCGTCGGACCAGGGATACGTGCAGTTTTCGCCCGAACACTCCGTCCAGTGCTCGTGATTCTCCTCGACCTCCGGGTCGGCCACGTTCCCGCTCAGGTCGGGATGTGTAGCAGTGATGCCGCCGTCGATGACACCGACGTCGGCGCCGTCACCCGTCGCTCCCTGTGCGTGGGCGACGTCGGCGTCGACGCGGTCGATCCCCCACGGGAGCGTCTTCGACGCCGCGCCTGACTGCTCCGTCTCGGCCGCGGAGACGTGGGTCAGTGTCCTGTCGGGTTGGACGAACGCGACGTCCTCGCGGGAGAGCAGCGTCCGGCTCCGGGCTTCGGAGAACACGCCCCGGATCAGCGTCACCGGCGTGTGGTCGCTGAGGTCGATCTCCGCGTGGTCGGTGTCCGACAGCGACGCGGCCGCGACGACGCCGTCATCCGAGGTCGTCCCGACGATGTACGGGGTCAGATGGTGGTACACCGCGGCACCGACACCCACACCCAGGGCGCCGACCCCGACGGTTTTCAACGCCTCGCGTCGGGTCCATTGCCGTCGTTCCATGTTCGATATCGTTTTGGGGTGGTTGCGCATAAGTTTTTGCCGCGGGCGGCCGACGCCTGACCCACGAGGGAGCCTCCCGGTCGCTACTCGCGTTCGAGTTCCACGTCACCGGCGCTCCCGTCCTCGATGGTGTTCGATTCCCCCGGCTCGCGCTCGCGGTCCCCCCGCGCCGATGCTCGGTCCCCGGGTGTCGCTGTCCCGTCGGTGTCCGCGCGTTCGGACTCCCCCCCAGCACCCGCGTTTTCGGACTCGTTTCCGGCGTCCTCGAGCGCCGACGCGTCGGTCCGCACCGTCCTCCCGGCGCCGCCGGATACGGTCGATCCTGACGGCGGCTCCTCGACCGGAGTGGTGAGTCCGTCCCGGATGTCGTCCCCGAAATGCGCGCCAAAGGCGCCCACGGCGAAACTGAGCACGACGGACACGAGCAGCGTCGTCGGAGCGATCGACGCGAACGCGGACGCGACGGCCACGATTCCGTTTCCGACCAGCGATCCGGCCACGAGGACACCCAGGTTCGCCAGGACGGCTGCGATCCCGGCCTCCAGTACCGGTCGTCTCTCGATCGCGAGACCGGCGAGAAGCCCACCGAGAAGAATTCCGATGTACGACCCCGCGACGACGTCGACGGCCAGCCCTGACGCCGTCGCCGCACCGACCGTCACGAGGGCCACCGCGAATCCGCCGGCGGAGAACCGCGACGAGCTGCCGTCGGTCACAGATCGTTCGTGTGTCGGCATCATAATGTGTGTTTCCCCGGTTCCGGCCGACGGGCGGCGCACCGCGGGTGTGGCGGGTCGGTTCCACTCTCCCGGAAACGGGACGGAGACGGCGGACGGGGAGATGGCGTCGATCAGAACTGGGACGCGATCGCGTTCCACGCGACCGGCGACCGCACGGGCGGCCGCCACCTCTGGCTGCGCAATCTCGGCTCGACGGCGACGAGTCAGCTCATCGATACGGGTATTTTCGTCACCGTGACGTTCTCCGTAGTGCCGGGGGTCCTGGGAATCGGCGGCGTCTCGCCTCCCCCCGTGCTCGTGGAGTTGATCGTCGGGCGGTACCTCATCAAGCTCCTGATCGCCCTGCTCGACACCCCGTTCGTGTACGCCGTGGTCGAATACGTCCGATCCGACGACCCGGGCGCGTTCATACGGACCGCCGTGGTCCCCGACCGGTGACCGCCTCCGAAATCGACAGGTCCTTTTTTCATGACGGCGTGTGAACCCCTGTGGTGCCGCGGTAGCTCAGCCTGGCAGAGCAGGTGCTTTGTAAGCACCTTGTCGGGGGTTCGAATCCCTCCTGCGGCTCT
>CAYSJP010000163.1:0-5290 GCA_964431395.1 uncultured Halobacteriales archaeon | reverse complement strand
CGGATCGACCGCATCGAACAGTGACGGCGATGGGCCGTCGGAAACCGCCGGCGAGATCGCGGTCCGGCTCTTTTCCGGACGCCCCGACGCCGTCGAGATAGGTGAGAGCCGTGTAGATTCCCTTCGCGTTGAGCGTCCCGACGCCAGGGCAAGGCGACTGATCGTCCCTCTGGACCAGTCGTGTGCCAGTTCTAGAGTAGTGTCTACAATAAATCTAAGTTCTGCCTTCCACTAATCCTCATCATCAATATGGTGGACGATCCAAGCCGGAAAGCGGTCCGTCGGCGGGAGTTGCTGCTCGCTGGCGGCCTCGGACTCCTCGCGGGATGTATCGGCGGCGATGGATCGAGCGACGGTACTGCCACGTCGGCAGCGACGACGGATACGGCGACGACCGACGGGACAGCGACGGAGACGGCGACGTCCACCGCAACGGAAACCCCAACCCCGACTCCACAGCCGGGGATCGAGGATCGACCCGCGATCGTCTCGCGCCAGGGAACGGCGATGTGCAACCGGCAATCGCGGGCGGGGCGTTCCAACTCCGCGTCGCCCTCGCTCAGCGAGTCGGATATGGAGGCGATCATCGAGCGGCTCCGCAAGCGACTCGTGGAATCGGGGGCAACGAGCGCAGACGAGATCGAGTCGTGGCTCGAGACGTTCTCCGGCGCCGGCCAGTGGTCCGACATCGACTACGACGACTCGAGCCGGACTGACTGGGAGCCCGTGGGGGCCCTGAATAGAATCAGGGAGATGGCCATTGCCTACAGATCCGACGAGCACGAGTTGAGCGGCGACGACCGGATCAAGCGGTCCGCAATCTCCGCGCTCGAGTACTGGCTCGATCAGGAGCCGGAGAGTGACAACTGGTGGTTTAACCAGATCGGGGCCCCGGGAAAGATGAAGGACATCCTCGCGCTGATGCGGCCGTGGCTCGACGACGAGAACTTTCAGCGGGCACTGGACGTCCTCGGTAACGCATCGATCGGCGGGACGGGCGCGAACCGGGTCTGGAACGCAAAGCGGGTCCTCATGCACGGCTGTTTCCGGACGGACAGTACGGAAGCAAACACTGCGGCGGAGTCGGTGCTCGAATCGATCCAGTTCCGAAACGACGAGGGGAGCCAGCCGGACTACTCCTTCCACCAGCATAGCGCGCGCCTCCAGCAGTATCAATACGGCAAAGCGTTCGTCAATGCCGTGATCGACTACGTGGACCTCGTTCGGGGGACCGGCGCGGCACCGGGAAGAATGCGCCTCCGCCTGCTCGTCGATCTCATTCTGGAGGGCCACCGGTGGATGCAACGCGGCGGCTTCCCGACCCCGGCGACCCTCGATCGGGCCTATTCCCGGCCGGGGGCGGGAGGCGGCGGGGGCGGATCGTTCGCTACCCTCGCCGGAGTGCTCACCGAGCGCTCCTCCTCCGGCTGGGAGGCCGAGCTTGCCACTGAGATGCAGGCGCTCGCCGACCACTTCGAGGCCGGCGCCCCGGCCTCGGCGGCACCGATCGTCGGCCACCGCCACTTTCCCGCCTCGGACTTCTCGGCACATCATCGCTCGGACTTTTCGGCGACGGTCAAGTACCGCTCCAACCGGACACTCGGGCCCGAAAAGACAAACCAGGAGAACCTCAAGGGCGACTACCTCAACCAGGGCGTTCTCTGGCTCGTCCAGCGCGGCGACGAGTACTACGGCTGGCAACCGGCGCTGGACTGGACGAAACTCCCCGGGCTGACGGCGCGGCAGGAACTGCTCGGCCTGGATCCACACGGCACCGAGACGTTCGTCGGGGGACTGAGCGCCGGCGGCAATGGCTTTTGCATCCACCAGTTCGACGGCGGGACGGCGAATCTCTCGGCGACCAAGGCCTGGTTCTTCGGGCACGATCGCATCGTCTGTCTCGGCAGCGGGATCACCGCGAGCCAGGATGGCGCCACCGTCGCCACGAGCGTCGACCAGCGACGCTTCCAGGACGAGGCCATCCTCAAACCCGCCGGGGGAAGCCGGTCGACGATGGCAGCCAGGAAGACCAGGACGCTGGAGGCCGACTGGCTCCACCACGACGGCATCGGCATTCGGTTCCCGAATTCGCCCTCGGTCACCGTCGACACCTCCGTCCGCGACGGCGCCTGGGGCGACCTCCGGGCGACCTCCAGCGACGACAACGTCGTCCGGCTGAACGTCTTTACGGCCTGGCTCGACCACGGCTCGAAGCCGTCGAACGCGTCCTACACCTACGCACTCGCCCCCGGAACGACCCCGGATTCGATGGCCGAGGATGGTTCGTTCGACGTACTCGCGAACACGCCGAATCACCAGGTCGTCGCGTTTCCCACACCGGGACTGGTACAGGGCGTCTTCCAGGAGCCCGACGACGTCGAAACCGAATCCGGGTCCCTCGCCGTCGACACGCCGTGTCTGGTCCAGGCCCGGGACGCCGGAGACGGGACGACAGTCACGGTCACGGATCCGACGGGCGAAGCCGATACCGTCGTGGTGATCCACGACGGCGTTGAGTTCGAGATCGCGCTCGCCGACTGCCCGCTGGGTCGTCGGGCCGGGTCGTCCAACGCTGGCTCCGCCTGATACTGTCCGTCGTGAGTTGTTTCGGGGTCGATCGCGGCACAGCACGCGATCGCACCGGTTAGTTCCATCGACGGAACTATCATTCCCGACCCTGTTGCTGGCGTATGGATTCCGGTCAGCCACAGGACATCTACGCCGAGATCCTGGCCGTCTTCGACAGGGGCGAGCATCAGTACGAACCGCTCACCACCCCGGAAGTGGCCGACGCCCTCGACGCCGGACGTCGAACCGTGTACGACCGGTTACGAAAACTCGTCGAGCGCGGAACACTCGAGACGAAGGAGACCGGAGCGAACTCCCGGGTCTGGTGGCAACCGCCCGGTGAACCGTCGACAGTCGTGTCTTCCGGCGTTGATACCGAGGGCACGGCCAGTGCTGGCTGTAGTTCTTCCGGAGGAACGGTGCCGGATGCGGAAAAAGCGGAGCAAGCAACACCCCGATCGGCCGAGCGGAGCCGGGCGGACGCGGACTACCGCGACATTTTCGAGACGATCCCCGATGGCGTTGCCCTCTACGATCCGACCCTCCACGCTGGCGTGCCACCGTATACCGGCGAGCGGGAACTCGGCGAGTTGAATCAGCAGTTACGTGCGGCGCTCGACGCCGTCGAGGGTGCGAACTTCATCAAGAACACCGACGGTCGGTACCAGCACATGAACGACGAGTGCAAGGACCTGCTCGGGTTGGACACCGATACCGATATCGTCGGACTGACCGACGAGGATCTGTTCCCGGAGGAGGTCGCCGAACAGTATCGGGCGGACGACCGGCGCGTGCTCGAGGAGGGCGAACCCGTCGAACACGAGGAAGCCGTCCCGACGCCACGGGGATCCCGGACGCATCTGACGACCAAATCACCGCTGTTCGATGCCCGGGGGGAGCCGACCGGCGTGTTCGGGGTCACGGTCGACATCACGGATCGGCGGAAACGCAAGCGGGAACTGCAGGCCCGCTCGACGGCGATGGAACGGTCGATCGACGGCATGGCGATTCTCGACTCGAACGGGGAGTACGCCTTCGCCAACCGAGCCCACGCTGAGGCGTACGGGTACGACGATCCGGACGCGTTCCTCGGTGAGTCGTGGCGGATGTGCTACGACGAGGACGAACTCGCCCGGTTCGATGACGACATCATGCCGACGCTTCAGGAGGAGGGATCGTGGCGCGGTGAGACGACCGGACGACGCAAGGACGGCACGACGTTCCCCCAGGAACTCTCGCTGACGCTGACCGACGACGACGGCATCATCTGTGTCGTCCGTGACATCACCGAGCGGAGGGAGCGCGAGCGGGAACTGCACGAAACGTCCCGGCGTCTCAATCTCGCTCTGGAGACGACGGACACCGGCGTCTGGGAGTGGAACATGGAGACCGACGAGGTGGTCTGGAGCGAGGCGCTGGAACGACTGCTCGGTCTCGAACCCGGGAGCTTCGGCGGCACGTACGAGGCGCACGCCGAGTACCTCCATCCCGACGACATCCCCACGATAGAGCAGTCGATCGAGGACGCTCTCGACGGTGACGGAACGTTCCGCGCCGAGTTCCGAATGCACCGGGAGGACGGCGAACGGATCTGGGTCGCGGGCCGCGGGGAACTCCTCACCGAGGACGGGTCGAGGCGGATGGTCGGCACCACCACGGACATCACGGATCGAAAGGAGAGCGAACGTGCGCTAGCCCGCAGGGAACTGCTCGATCCCTCCGTGGAACTGGAGTTTCACTCCGACGACCTCGCACGGACGGCTCTGCAGCAAACGGACGGCGACCTCGTGTTCACCCTGGACGGGGTGGTCCCACGGTCCGACGGGACACAGCTCATTTACGGGACGGCGAAGGGCCCGACTGCGAAGGAATTTCAGGCCGTTCTCGATGCCGTTCCGGTGGTCCGGGAGACCCGTCTCCTGAGCACCGTGGGAGACACCACCCGCTATGAACTGTCCGCCGAGGCGGGATCGGTCGCCGGTGTCTTCGGTTCCTTCGACGGCGAGTTACAGTCGATAGTCGTCGAGGACGACACCTGCAAGCTGGTTGGTGAGTTCCCCGAAACGGTCGATCCGGAGGCAGTCTCCCGGGCCGTGGGAGAAACGCACCCCGAGGTCGAACTCGCGTCCCAGCGGCGCGTCGTCTCCCCGGCTTACCTCCGGAGTACGATCGAGGACCGCCTCACGGAACGACAACGAACCGTCCTGGAGATGGCGTATCACGCGGATTACTTCGAACAGTCCCGGGAGAGCACGGGCGACGAACTGGCGGACCGGCTGGGGATCACGAGGCAGACCTTTCATGCCCACCTCCGGAAGGCCCAGTCCACGGTGTTTCACGCCGTCTTCGAGGAAACCATCGAACTCCCGGGGTAGCCGGGCGGCTCGTCTCGATCAGTCGAGTTCGTCGGGAATCGGGGATGGCCTCACGAAAAACGCCAGGCGATACGAGGCGTTCCGCGACGTGTCGGGGTCGTGGTCCTTCGAGATACGGGAGCACCGGAGGGATCTCAACTCGATCAGTCACGTCGACGTCTCGCCCGACCCCAGTCCCGACGAGGCATACCGTGCAGCCGTCTTTCTCGAAGGGTACGTTCGCGGACGGAAGGCCAGTTCGAACTGGATGGACGACGCGCTGGATCGGTTCGAGGAGTTCAGTTCGACCCTCGAGGTGGAAGCGGTCGCGAAGGCGCTCCGGAAAATCGGGAGTCGTGGCGAACAGT
>CAYSJP010000162.1:0-5293 GCA_964431395.1 uncultured Halobacteriales archaeon | reverse complement strand
CGTCGTGGCGGTCGGACGCGACGTCGGTGAACGCCGCCGCGACGTCGCCGTCCTCCCGGGGGACCAGCGAGTCCATCATCTCCACGATCGTCACGTCCGATCCCATCGACTCGAAGTAGTAGCCGAGTTCGACCGCGATGTACCCGCCGCCCATGATGACGAGGCTATCGGGGACGTCCCGGCGGTAGATGGCGTCCCGGCTCGTGAGGTAATCGACGTCGTCGAGACCGTCGATCGGCGGGACGATCGGCCGGCTGCCGGCGGCGACGACCACCGTCTCCGCGGTGACCGCCTCGTCGTCGAGTTCCACCGTGCGGTCGTCGAGGAACCGCGTTCGCTGCTTGAACACGGTGAGACGTTCCTTTTCGAGGTATCCCGCCTCCATGCCCTCCGCGAGACCGCCGAGCAGGTCGTCCATCTCGTCGACGACCGTCCCGTGATCGACGCTCTCGAGGGTCGCGTCGACGTGGAACTTCCCGGCCTCGCGGACGTCGTTGGCCGCGTTGGCGGCCTGGATGAGCATCTTCGTCGGGTTACAGCCGCGGTTGAGACAGGTCCCCCCGAGCGGCCCGGGTTCGACCAGCGCCGCCTCGAGTCCGGCGTCCGCCGCCGCCGCGGCGACGTTGTTGCCCGTCCCTCCGCCGATGACGAGAACGTCGAAGTCGGTCATACGACCTCTTTCAACGGCGCCCCGGCTAAAGAAACCCTCCCGGTCGTTCACCGTCGCTGCACGGGCGCGGGTCGGGGGTGGCTCGATCGCGAGGGTAGCGGGTGGGGGCTCACCTGCGGGTGAAAGGCCATCGGGACTCACCTCCGGGTAAGGGAGTTCATTTAGCCACGGGCGAGAAACGGCCGGTATGCTCCTCGGAATCGCCGACTCGCTGCTGGTGCTTCTCGTCGGCGTCGTTCTCCTGGCGGGGGCGCTGAACGGCGTCGCCGGGTTCGGCTTCGCACTCGTCGGGACGATGGTGCTCGCGACGGCGCTCGACCCGGCGACCGCGGTCGTGTTCATGATCCTCCCGATTCTCGCGGTCAACCTCTCGCTCGTCCGGGACCTCTCGGCCTCGGAGTTGCGGTCCTGTAGCCGGCGCTTCGGGCCGCTGATCGTCGCCGCGCTCGTGGGAACCGTCCTCGGGATGGCCGTTCTCGACCGGCTGCCGGAGACGCCGCTCCGTGTCGGCCTCGGGGTCGTGTCGCTGGCGTTCGTGGCGAGCGCACAGAACGTCGTCCCGATCCCGGGGCGGGCCAGCGCGGAGGATCGGTGTTTCGTCGAGACGTCCCCCGCGATGGCCGGCGTCGGCGCGGTGTCCGGCCTGTTGTTCGGCGGCACGAACGTCGGCGTGCAGGTGATCGCGTTCCTGCGGAGCTGTGACCTCTCACACGGCACGTTCGTCGGCGTCGTGGCGATGGTGTTCCTGGGGCTCAACACCGTCCGCGTCGGGGCGGCCGGGCTGCTCGGGCTGTACCCGGACGCGGCGCTCGCGGCGGTGTCGGCCGCCGCCGCGATCCCGGCCGTCGCCGGCGTCGCGGTCGGCAAGCGGATCCGCGACCGGGTGAGCGAGCGCCTGCGCCGGACGGTCGTGCTCGGGCTGCTCACGGTCGTCGGCGTCCGCCTCGTGTCGAGCGGCGTCGGCCTGTAGGGGGAGTCGGTCCCCCGCGGCCCACTCTCCGATCCGATCGCCCTACTCCTCGGCGCGGTCGCTGATGTCGAGCGTGAACCCCTCGAGGACGTCCCGTCCGAGCAACACCGGGTACTGCAGATCGCTCCGGTCGGTGACGCTCGCGGTGACGGTCCGCCAGCCACCGGCCACGCGGACGTCCACCTCCACGAGCGGCCGCGTCTCGACCCCCATTCGGGTGCTCGAGCGAACGTCGGTCGTCCCCACGAGCGGCCCGGCGCCCACCTCCCCGGCGAGCGCGGCGTCGACGCTCGTGCGTCTCGCCCCGGTGTCGGTTTTCCCGACGACGGTCGCGATCCCGGAACGGCCGCTGACCCTGATCCGGTTCGTGTACCCGAGAACGTCGTTCCCTGCCGGCTCCTCGTCGAGCGGTGGCTTGCAGTCGGGCACCGAATCGTCGAGTCGCCTCCCGAGTTCCCGGACGCGCGATGGATCCACGGACCCGCCGGCGCGTTCGATCCCCAGCCGGGCGATGTGGGGCGCCGGGGAGCGGCCGGTCGCCGAGAACAGCCCCTTGAAGCCGGCGGTCGCGTTCACCTCGAGCACGCTCCAGCCCGCCGCCGTCGGCATGAGGTCCACGCCGCCGTAGTCGAGCCCGAGCGTGTCCGTCGCCGCGACCGCGACCTCCGCCGCGATCGGATCGAGCTCGCCAGTCACGCCCTCGACGTCGCCCCCCAGAGCGACGTTCGTCCGCCACTCGCCCTCGGGTGCGTGTCTGCGCATCGCACCCACGACGTCATCCCCGACGACGTACACCCGGAGGTCGAAGGGCGGATCGCTCCCGGTGTCGACGAACTCCTGGAGGAACGACTGCTCGTCGGTGATGCGTGGATTGACCGGTTCGCCGGGGGTGGCGATCGACATCTCCCGTCCGTTGGTGCCGATCGTCCGCTTGTGGGCGGCCCTGGCCGGGAGGTGCTCCGTCCACTCCTCGAACCGCCGGGGCGACCGGGCGAAGTACGCGTCCGGCACGGGGATGCCCTCGGCGGCGAGCCTGATGGCGGAGCGGTACTTGTGGATCGCCCGCTGGACGGCACGCGGGTGGTTCAGGACGGGAACCGACTCCGCGTACAGCGACGCGAGCTGGATGTCCTCCAGGGGCCGTTCGCTCTTGGTCACCAGGAGCCGGTTCAGGAGAACGTCGACCGCCGGCGTGACGCGGACGCGCCCGTCCTCGATCCGGGAGGTGACGTTCTCCTCGCGTATCCAGACGGGGTCACAGCCCAGCGCCTCGATGGCGTTGCAGATCGCCTTGGTTTCCTTCGAATTGTGGAGGCTCAACACTCCGATGCGGGGGACTGACTCCGATTCCCGTGCTGATCCGACCGCCGGGGAGTTCTTCCCCCCGGTGGCTGGAGAAGACGATCGAGGCACGGACCGGTCGTGGCCGGGGGGGAATTCGCTCATCAGAATGCCAGTGTGGACTACGACGAACTACCTGAAAAACGTTTGCTCACGCTCGATTCATCCGATGACGCCACCGTTACCTGTGGCTCATATCGATACCCGCGAAACACCTCCATATGACTGACGCGGAGGCGTTCACGTACGACGGCGGACGCGTCGAGCCCGGGGAAACTGCCGAGTTCAGGTACCCGGTGAGCGAAACGTATCTCGGCGATCCGGTCCGGATCCCCGTCACCATCATCAACAGCCGCCACCCGGGCCCGACGGTGTTTCTCTCGGCCGCGATCCACGGCGACGAACTCAACGGGATCGAGGTCGTCCGCGAGGTCGCCGAGGAGTGGCGTCGCGAGGATATCCACGGAACGCTCGTCTGTCTGCCCGTGTTGAACGTCCACGGGTTCCTCGCACAGGAGCGGTACCTCCCGATCTACGATCGTGACCTGAACAGATCGTTCCCCGGGAAGACGGACAGCACGAGTTCGAACCGGATCGCACACAGCATCTACCACAACTTCATCGAACCGTGTGACGTCGGGCTGGATTTCCACACCTCGACGCGGGGGCGGACGAACATGTTTCACGTCCGGGCGGACATGGACGACGAGGGGGCCGCCCGCCTCGCGCGCGCCTTCGGGACGAACCTGATCATGGCCGGCGAGGGCTCCTCGGGCATGTTGCGCCGCGAGGCGACCGACGACGGCATCCCGACGATCACGATCGAGATGGGCGAGGCCCACCGGTTCGAGCGCCGACTGATCGACCACGCGCTCGAGGGTATCCGGAGCGTCTTCGCCGAGTACGGGGTCCACCCCCAGGAGACCGTCCGGTGGCCGGGGTGGCGCACCGTGATCGAGGGGTGGGACGAGAAGACCTGGCTCCGGGCCGACGCCGGCGGGATCGTCGAGATGTTCCACGAGCGCGGCGATCTCGTCTACGAGGGCGACCGGATCTGCACGATCACGAACCCCTTCAAGTCCGACCCGACGACGGTCACTGCGCCCTTCACCGGCGTCCTCGTGGGCGTCCTCGAGAACCCGGTCGTCTACCCGGGCAATCCCCTCTGTCACTTCGTCCGGGTCGACGCGACCCGACAGGCGATCATGGAAGAGAGCGGCGAGTACGGCGGCGTGCCGAGCAGACGCGGGAAGCGCCCGTGACTGTCCGCAATGTCGACCCGGGTACCTACCAGTAACTCACTTCGAATGCGTAACCCGGTCCCGTATACGTTAGTAAATCATTATAGTTACGGGCGTCGTAGGGTGTAGGAGGTGACCCCTTTGTCGAGCACTGACATCGACGGCACGGCGCTCCCCCCCGATCACCCCGACGACGAGGCGGCGTTCACGGACGTCCTGGACCGTCACCGCCGGGTTCTCGTGTACTTTCACGCCGACTGGTGTCGCCGGTGTGAGGCGATGAATCCGCTGGTCGCCGGCGTCGCCGAGGACGGTGACGCGGGGGTCCTGTGGGTCGAGGTGGAGAGACACCCCGCCATCGCCGCTCGATACCACGTGAGCGCGGTCCCGACCCTCGTCGCCTTCGACGGCGGCGAGCCGGCCGAGCGGCTGGTCGGCATCCAGGACGAGTCGACGATCGAGGCGGCCGTCCCGGAGTGAACGGCCATCGTTCGCACCACTGACCGCCGCCGTGGCGACCCGGACCGGTTCCGTGGTGTGTCGCGGTCGACGGTCCGCGGTTTCGAGGCGGAGCCTCCGGCCTCAAGGAGTGAGCGAAGCGAACGAGTAGGCCGGAGAGGAAGCCGACACCACTGCCAACCAAACCACGCTACCATACCAACCCGACTCCCAATTATTAACTACCCATAGACACACATCTGAAATATAGAGGTCCGACGTACCGCGCCGGTCAAACTCGTTGTTCCCGAAGAGTATCACGCCGACCTCGCCAGAATCGAAGATTCTGGCTGGCTAACGAGACCTTCGGTCTCGTGAACTCCACGAAACCGCCGACCAGTTCCTCTACTGTGCGAACCAAGCTAGTGACTACTGTTGGGACAACACCGACTACGAGGACTGTGTAACTTCAAATGCGAAAGCCAGGGACGCACTGTATGACCGTCTCCGTGAGGAAACCGACCTCACCGCAAATCTCGTTCAAGAAGCCATCCGCCGTGCCGTCCATGCCGTCAAAGGCGGCGTAGACCGCTGGAAGAAGGGCAAACGGACGAACAAACCAGAGTTTACCTC
>CAYSJP010000161.1:0-5314 GCA_964431395.1 uncultured Halobacteriales archaeon | reverse complement strand
GGCACGAGCGAGCAGACCGTCTCCGCGAGAATCCGGGGCAGCATGTGGATCGTGTACCCGGGGAGGTAGATCGAGTTGCCCCGCTCCATCGCCGCCTCCCAGGTCCGGGTGTCGGGGGTGACGTAGTGTGTCACGTCGGCGATGTGGACCCATAGGACGTACTCCTCCTCGTCCTCCCGGACGGAGATGGCGTCGTCGAAGTCCTGGGCGTCGATGGGGTCGGTCGTCCAGGTGGTCAACTCCCGGAGGTCCTCCCTATCCTCGAGTTCGGACTCGACCTCCGCCTCGACGCCGCCGGTCCACTGTTTCGCCTCCTCGATCACGTCCGGCGGGAGTTCGTCGTGGAGTTCGAACTTCTCCAGGAGTTCCTCGCGCTTGTTCTCCAGGTGGCGGGCGAGTTCGGGGTCGACCTCGACGGGGCCCTGTTCCTCGGCGGTTCCGGCGGCTGCCTGGGCGTCACTGTCAGTCATGGCCCCGGCTACGCCGGTGGGACAATTATAGGCGTCGGGTCGGGCGGTGCCGACTGTGGGTATTCGCGGCCTCGGGGTGGACGGTGCCGGCCGTGGGAACCAGTGGCGATCCGGGCGTCAGGCCTCGAGACGAATCGCCATCTCGAGTTCGAAACTCTCGGCGTTGGTCGTCTCGAAGCCGACGTCCCGGTAGAGGTTGACCGCGGGGGTGTTCCAGCGTTCGACGGTGAGCCAGACGCGCTCGAGGCCGCGGCGCCCTCCCTCCCCGAGCAGGTACCGGATCAGCCGCGAGCCGATGCCGGCGCCCTGGTACTGGTGGTGGACGAAGATCGCCAGTTCGTGGGCGCCGTTCCCGTCGGGGACGAGCGTGGCGTGGCCGGCGACGAACTCGTCGTGCCACGCGAGGACGTTCACCGCCTCCTCGGTCAGGAGAGCGTCGATCCAGTCCCGGACCGCCTCCTCGCGGATCGGCGGGATCCCCTGTGCCCGGTCCGCGGAGTCGAAGTTGGCGTACATCGCGACGAGCGCCTCCCGTTCGTCGTTGATCGGGCCGTCACCGTAGACGAGAAAGTCGATCACCCGGGCAGCGGCGTCGGTGAACGATGCCGGCGGGGCCGGGAACCCGTCCGCGGGCTCGTCGGGGTAACGTCGCTCGTCCGTCATCGCACGAGGAGCACCGACACGGTCGCGTTCAGTATCACGAACTCGGTGACGCCACCGAGCGTGATCTTGCCCATCGGGGAGCGGTGGCCACCCCCCAACGCGATCCTGTCGAACCCCTCCGCCTCCGCGATGTCGACCAGCCGGCTCCCCGGATCGCCCGACACCCGGCGGATCGGCGCGTCGATGGGCGCGCCCTCGAGCTCCTCGCTGGCGCGGCGGTACAGCTCGTCGGGATCACGGTCGATCCCGGAGTGGTCGAGTATCGCGATCGTCAGGTCGTCGTCGGCCGCAGCAGCGCGCTCGATCGTCCGCGGGAGCGCGCGCAGCGAATCCTCCGTCCCGTCGATGCCCAGCAGGACTTTCATGCCGGCGGATACGCCGCCCTCCGGAATAAGCCTCCGGGGGATCCCACCGGAACCGGCGGCGTCTGACGCCCGGCGGACGGGCGGCGACATGCTTTTTCGATGGGGGAACCCAGGGATGATCATGCCACGGGAGCCAGCAGGCGACGACCGCGAGGCGCGGGCCGACGGCGGCCCCGCGATGGAACCCGCCGACGCCGAGAATGCCGAGAGCGATCCCGGGGAAGCCACGACGGGAGACGTTCCCGGCGGGGGAAGGGAGTCGGGGGGCGCCGATCCCGCCGATGCGGGGACCCCGGAAGCGAGCGTCCCGGCGGACGTGCGCGCCTACAACCGCTTCCAGAAGGTCGACCGGGCCACCTACGAGCGGGTCAACGACTTTCTGCGGGATCGCACCTACGTCACCGCCCGCGAGTGGGCGATCGCCCGGCTGTGTGCTGACTTCCGGACCGCCACGGGCGTCGAGATGACCAAGATCGGCGAGAATCTACCCCACCTGGTCCCGTTCATGACCGACACCTACTCCCCGCAGGCCGTCAACCAGGCCCGGTCGGCGTTCGAGGAGAAGGTCCACATGTCCGGCGCGACGTTCCTGTACGGTGCGATGTCGGGCTTTTTCACCGCCGACGAACTCGACGACCTGATGTACGAGGTCACCGAGGTGGCGAAGTTCCTGCTGGAGGTCGAGGGCGTCGAGCTCTCCGTCGAGGAGGAACTCGAGACCGAGGACCGCATCTCGGAGGTGATGCGGGAGGTCAGGGCCGCGAGCGACGAACTCCGGCACGAGGGGGTCTGCTGCCCGGAGTGCGGAAACGAGTTCGACGTCGAGGAGTGACCGGCGCCGCCGCCACGTCGGGACCCTGGCACGTGGTTTTTTAACCCTCGTAATCGTCGGTTCTTACCGATGGCATCAGACGAAGGCGGAGGTACGGACGTCCGGCGACTCGTGTTCGCCGCCTTCGCGCTCCTGACGGTCGTCGGGGTCGTCCTGTCGGTGGTCGCCCTGCAGGATTCGAGCGCGATCCCCCCGCGGATCTACGTGTTCGGCTTTCTCGGGGCGACGGTGTACGTGTTCACGAGTCTGGCGGAGAAGTTCGACGAGGAGGACCGGTACGCCCTCGAGATTGCGAGCAAGGGCATCGCCGCGTTTCCCCTGGCAGCCGGGGTGTACCTCCTCGCGTTCGCCTTTCCCGCCACCAACGGCGACGCCACCAGCCAGCCCGCGGACCGGATCATTAGCGGGCTGGTCTTTCTCTCGGGGGCGTACGTGAGCCTCACGCTCCGTGCCCTCGGCGGCCTCGCGAAACGGATGCTCGGCGTCTCCGAGGAGGAGGAAACGGAGGAGAAACCAGGAGAGGGCGGAGCGGACGAACCGGAGAACGGCGGGACGGGAGAGAACGGGGACGGGCAACGCGAACCGACCGAAGGCGACGGGACCCAAACGGGAGATGGCGGTGGGACTGAAGCAGGAGATGACGGTGACGGCACCGGAACGGGAGACGGGACGGAAACTGAGGACGGCGGCGGGACCGACGCCGGCGGCGGGACTGGATAGCCCGGTCCACCGGTTCGCGCCTATACGTGGTCCTCGGGCATCAGGTCAGCGAACGGCCGGTCGTCGAGCCACTCCACGAGCTTCACCAGCTGGTCGGTCGCCGCCTCGAACAGTTCCGCGCCCTTCTCGGGGGTTGCCTCGGTCTGGTCGCCGATCACGCCGCTCGCGGTGTTGTCGATGGCGTCGTAGAACGTGGTCGCGCCGTGGGTGCGGATGCCGTCGTACGCCTCGACGTCCCGGATCCCGTCGTCGCGGGCCCGTTCTACGCGGTCCTCGTGAACGAGTTCGGGGTGGAGATGCTGGATCAGCGCCGTCTCCTTGGGCCCGCCGTGAGGACCGTTGTGCGCGAAGGCCTCGTCGACGAGATCCGGGATGGATTCGTTCCACATCCACTCGATGGCGTACGCGACCTCGTCGTCGCGGAGCCGGCGGCCGACCTCGCGCAGGTGCTCGACGTTGCCGCCGTGGGCGTTCACGAACACCATCCGGTCGATCCCGTGGTAGGTGAGGTTGCGCGCGAGCGACTCCACGTAGTCCCGGAAGACGGGCGCCTCGACCCACATCGTCCCGTGGAACTGGCGGTGGTGTGGGGAGACGCCGACGTTGATCGTGGGGGTACGGAGATACCCCGTCCGGTCGGCGGCCTCGCGGGCGAACGCCTCCGCGATGAGGTGGTCGGTGGCCTCCGGCAGGTGGGGGCCGTGCTGTTCCGTGGAGCCGAGGGGGACGAGCGCGAGCGACTCCTCCGCGAAGTACTCGCCCAGATCCGGCCAGGCTTCGTCGCCGAGGTACATACTGGCTGATGGGCGAGGCGCCCCAATAAGGTGGCGAGTGGCGGGGACGCCGTCCGCGCGGAGTCGGTCCTCGGGCCGAGACGGTTCGATCGGTTCGTGAGCGATACCCCGTTACACGATCTCGACCGGTTTCTCGGACGCCCAGACCTGATTGCCGTTGTCGAACTCGACGCGGAGGCCGGAGCCCTCCACGAGCAGCCACTCGATCTCGAGTTCGATCGCGCTTTCGGCGTCGATCTCCAGCGTTCCCGAGGTGCCCGTGTTCTGGATATCGTACTCGATCTCCTGGGCACTGTCGTGCCAGTTCACGACCGCGATGGTCCACGTGCCCGTCTCACCGCCCCCGATCTGGTCCGGGCCCTGCGGCCTGGGGTCGGGCTGGAACGGCGCCGCGTCGTCGTGTTGCAGCGTGACCCGTGCGGTATCCTCGGGGAACTTCGGCCAATTGAACCCGCCTCCGAACGTCCAGCCGCCGAGGAACTGGATCTCGCCGTCCGCTTCCTCGTTGTCGCTGGCGCTGATGGCCCACGGGAACGTGTCGCCCGGCTCCGGCGGGTCGGCCGAGAGCGCGTCCCAGGGGATCTCCAGGTCGAACGTGGTCAGGTTGGCCTCCTCGTCGCGGCTCGCGGAGGCGGTCATGTCGTTGTGATCGAGCGGCGCGTTTTGCCCCCCTTGATACTGGACGAGCTCGATGTCGGAGTCGAAATCGGGGGCGTAGCGCATGTTGTATTCGGGTCCCCAGGGGTCCACGGGCGAACCCCTGTCGGATGGAAACGATCCGGTGGGACTTTTCGCCGTTCCGAAAAAGGCGGAGTCGGCCTCGAACATGCTGGGGCCCTCCACCGTCACGACTTCCTCCTGGACGAGCTCGAGCCGATAATAGAAGTTGTCGTCGTCGTAGGCGAGGTAGACGTCGGCGGGTTCGGCGTCGGCCAGCCAATCGTCGTTATCGTCGCTACTCGGTTCCAGAACGGCGGCCGGTTCGTCGGTGAGTTGGTCGGCACCCTCCACCGCGTAGGTGTGTTGGAACCTGGCCCCGAGGTCGTCCATCGACACCGACTGCGTCGACACGCTCGGAGGCGTCACGACGCCGATCGACTGTGCGAACGTTAGCTCGGCCTCGTCCGTGCTCGAGGCGTAGGAGACAGTGACGGTCAGTTCGGCCTGGCCGCTGGCGGACTCCGGGGCGGACACCTCCCACTCGGCCTCCTGTGTGCCCTGGGATTCCAGTGTCTCGAAGGTGTTTCCGCCCACTGCCGAAATCTCCCAGTCGTCGTTCGGAGGTTCGATCGTGATCTCGCCCCCGGACAGACCGAACAGGTAGGGGTTCGTGACCGTCCCCGTGATCGTCGTCGACTGGCCCGAGTCGACTATCGGCGTGTCGCTGAACGACAGCAGCGTCGCCGGGTCCTCATCCGGGATGTCGTTTTCGGGTTCGGTCGTCTCCGGCGGCTCGGTCGTCTCCGGCGG
>CAYSJP010000160.1:2526-5322 GCA_964431395.1 uncultured Halobacteriales archaeon | reverse complement strand
GACGGCGATCCCGTGTCGAATAACGGCCGACAGTCCCGGGACTACTCGCTCACGCAGAACGCGATGTGGTCGTGCTGTCCCGGGACGCGCCCGTCGCCGCTCGTCAGGTCGTAGCTCACGTCCAGCCAGAGTACGTAGGCACACGGACTGAGTGACG
Source organism: uncultured Halobacteriales archaeon (assembly GCA_964431395.1). Taxonomy (GTDB): domain Archaea; phylum Halobacteriota; class Halobacteria; order Halobacteriales; family Hikarchaeaceae; genus CAYSJP01. Next base: position 5,165 of record CAYSJP010000160.1, on the reverse strand, counting down.
AGATGGGGACGTTCACCGACCCGCTGAACTCGTCGTGGCTGAGGTCCCGCTTGCAGTTCTGGCCGGGGCCGATCAGGCACTGGCTCCAGTTCGCTCCCTCCAGCCTGAGTTTCGCCGAGTTGATGTGGTCGTGGTACGTGGTAACGAGCGCGTTTAGACTGTTCGAGAGCCGGATGCAGCCGTCGTTCGCGTTCCGGAACTCCTGGATGTCGAGCATGACCGCGCCCCTCGTGGTTGCCCGTCCGCCCGACCACGACGGGTGGCGGATCTGGGTGTACTGGGAGTTGCTGAACACGATCTTCGCGAGTTCGTCCGTGCGGAAGCTGCCGCCACCCACGTTTCGGGTCTCGAACACGAGCCGGTAGGTGTGGGTGCTGGACTTCTCGCTCGGATCGAGGCTGTCGCCGGCGACGTGGGGCTGTGAGGTGAGATCGAAGTCCTCGTCGATCAGCCGTCGCGTGTTCAGCCGGATCAGGTTGCCGGTGTTGCGTACGAACTTTCCGGTGCCGGTCCGGTTGACGCTGCCGAGGTCGTTCTCCGTCGGGACCTGTATCCAGCCGTTCGAGCCCACTGAAACGTTGTTCGCGGCGTTGGAGTCGTTGACGGCGTACTTTTCCCGTCGAAGTTTCGTCACGTTACCGCTCGCGTCGTAGTACTGGAGCATGCCGATCCGCGTTGGCGCGATCATGCTCGCGTCGACGTTCCGGACGTTACCGGTAGACAGGTTCTCGACCCGGAAGCGGTACTCCTTGGGGGGACCGCTTCCGCCCGGCGGGAGTGCGCCCCGAAGCGGGAGAGTCCCGGTGAACGCGAGGGTGTCGCCCCCGTCCTGGGCGTACCCGTTCGCGTTGATCTGCGTCCGGATGTCGTACGTTCCCACGTGGGTGAACATCGGGACCGTCCCACCCCCGCCACCCCCGTCCTCCGGCGGCGGCGGGAGGTCGACACAGAGGTTCTCGTGGAAGCAGGGGCCGACGTTCTCCCGACCCGAGTCCCGTCCGCGGGAGGGGTCCTCTACGAGCAACTGGGTGCCGCTCCCGTCCCGGACCTCGAAGTACACGTCCGGGCCACCGATGAGTTCCACCGGCGACAGGGAGAACGGCACACGCTCGAAATCCGCCCGCCTGTAGTAGATCCGGAAGTGGCCGTTCGCGTCCGTCGTCGCGGTGCCCAGGTTGTCGGGCTGGATGATGTCCTTGTCGTAGGCGATGACCTCGAGCCCGCTCCGGGGTTCCTCGGTCTCGCAGTCGGTGACGGTGCCACAGATGACCCACGCGCCGAAGCGCTCGCGAACGGTACACCAGAACCGCTCCTCGACGCAGTACTCCCACCGCCCGACGACCCCGTCCTCGGTTTCGCGCCACCGGGGCTGGTGGGTCGTCAGCGTGAACTGGATCGTTCCGGCGTCGTCGTGCTGTTCTCCCGGCACGTGGTCGGTCCTGACGTCGATCTCCAGTGCCTCGCCGTCGTACCCCTCCTCCTCGCCGAGGCCGATCTCGAACTCGCCCTCGTCGTCGGTCTCGGTTTCGGCGAGCAGGCGATCCTCCTTCGCCTCGACGTCCCCTTTCTCCAGGATCGCGAAGGTCTCCTTTGGCCGCGCGGTCGCTCGTGCAACTGTTCCCCGACTGTCCGGGTCCGGCCGGTAGAACCGGACCGTCATGTTCGCCAACGGTTCCTCGACCTCGGGGCAGATGTACCCACAGAGCTGCCCGGTGAACGTGTATCGCATGGTGTTTCGCCATCCGTCTTCCGATCGTTCGTTTTCGCCTGGATCCGGTGGCGGGTCGATCGCCCCGTCCCTCCGGTGGCGGGTCGACCGGCCCGGCCCTCCGGTAGGGGGGATTCGTTCGACGCCCTCGCTCGCACATCGCGTGGAACCCGTCGCGGTCAAACGCCCATTCGGGAAACCGCTCCGGGAGTCGGGGACCAGCCGAGTGGTATGGAACCCGCGCGATGGATAGGCCCCGGTGTCGTGCCCCCCCGCGTGACGACAGACGCCACTACAATAAGATTACCGACGGGAATTGTTTATGGAATCGAACTGCCCGTCGAAGGCACTGGTGTTCCCGGTCGGTGGGGCCGCCCCGATAATGACTGTTGTAGCGTTTTATACTGTCGGACAGAAGCAGTGATACATTCCGCCGGGGACCGTCCCCGCCGGAGGTCGTCAAACGTTCCGTCCGACGGTATACCGCTCCGGCCGCCCGCCGTCGGGACATCCGTCGGACTCCGGCGGTTCAACGACGACCGAGAAATCCCGCTTGATGCTCCCGACCGCGGGCCCTCCGATGTAGTGGGTGATGACGGTCAGATCGTACCGCCCCTCGGCGGCGTCCGGGACGGTGACGTTCCAGGTGGACCGCTTCGCGCCGTCCGGGGAAGCCGTCTCGTTTCTCCGCTCGACCGTCCAGTCGGAGCCGGGGGGCACCAGCGTGGTACGGTGGCTCGCGATGGACACCTCCTCGTCGTACTGGAGGCTGCTCGTGACCGTTATTGTCGATCCCGGTCCGGTGCGGGTCGGTCCCTCCCGGATCGACAGCCGGATCCGGTCGTCCGTACCCGAGGGCTTCTCCGGGGCGATCTCGCCAACGGCTACCGATGGAACGGGAGAAGGCGTGTGCTCCCCTCCGATCACCGGC
>CAYSJP010000160.1:0-2426 GCA_964431395.1 uncultured Halobacteriales archaeon | reverse complement strand
GCCAACGGCTACCGATGGAACGGGAGAAGGCGTGTGCTCCCCTCCGATCACCGGCGTGATCTGGTCGGCGCCCGGTCCGACCGGCGTGACCTGATCGGCGCCCGGTCCGACCGTGGGTCCGCTCCCCGGGACGCCGGCCACGACGATAACGAGCAGAGTGACAGCCACGACGGGGACGAGAAACGCGCCGGGACGGGCCAGATCGGTCAACGTCACGCCGTCCGCCTTCGAGGCCGCGGTCGGCGGCGGGGTGGGTTCGACTGATCGGTTCAGGTGTTCCCGGCAGAGCCTCCGGCAGTCCTCGCGGTCGACCGCGTACAGCAGACGCTCGTGGAGATCACCCGTGTCGATCGAGTCCGCGCCGACCCGGGACGCGATGGCCCGCGCGCTGTCGGCGTCGCCCCCCCGGCTCACGACCGCGTCGATCCGGTCGGCCGGCGGCTCCACGGGATCCCCGACGAGGCGCCCGGTCAGACTGCGCTCGTCGGTCCAGACGAGGATCCGCTGGCGGTCGCCGTTCGGGCGCGTAACCCCGAGAACGGGTCCCTCCCGGCTGACCGTCCAGCCCTCCCGGTCGTAGATGTCGGCGACGAACGATACGAACGCCTCCTGGTCGAGGTCGGAGAGCAGGGATTCGAGGGTCCCGGGCGTCAGATCGAGTTGGCCTGACATCGGATCCGTCGGTTGATGGATCAAAGGAGCGGGCGCGTATAAGCCCACAGTCCGGGAGTCCTGATCGGCAGGACCGTCCGGCGAGGTCGGTACAGTATTGGGGGCGGGGCTCGATCCCGTCGTATGGACGTTCGGATACGCCCCTCCTCGGTCGCGGGGGACACGAGAGCGCCGGCGTCGAAGAGCTACTCCCATCGGGCGATCCTCGCGGCGGGGTACGCTGACGGTGCTCGGATCGTCGACCCCCTCCTGAGCGCGGACACCCGGGCGACCGCCCGCGCGGTGGAGGCGTTCGGCGGCGACGTGTCGGAATCGGGACCCGATCTCGAGGTGACGGGATTCGACGGGTCGCCGGCGACGCCGTCGGACGTGATCGACTGTGCGAACAGCGGGACGACGATCCGGCTCGTTGCAGCGACCGCCGCGCTCGCGGGTGGTGCCACCGTCCTCACGGGCGACGAATCGCTCCGGTCGCGCCCCCAGGGACCGCTGCTCGACGCGATCGGGCAGTTAGGAGGCCGGGCGGAGAGCACCCGCCGGAACGGCCAGGCGCCACTGGTCGTCGTCGGGGCGATCACCGGCGGGCGGGCCGCCATCCCGGGCGACGTCTCCTCGCAGTTCGTCACCGCCCTGCTGATGGCCGGCGCCGTGACCGACCGGGGGATCGACGTCGACCTCACGACCGAACTCAAGTCGGCGCCGTACGTCGAGGTCACCCGCGAGGTGCTCGCGGAGTTCGGCGTCGACACCATCGACCGGGAGTCGGGGTTTTCGGTTCCCGGACGGCAGCGCTACGCGCCGGCAGGCGGCTCATACAGCGTCCCCGGCGATTTCTCGTCGATCTCGTATCTCCTCGCGGCGGGCGTGCTGGCCGGCGAGGGAGGAGACGGCGTGACGATCGAGGGCGCCCACCCCAGCGCACAGGGAGACACCGCGATCGTCGACATCGTCGGGGAGATGCGCGGCGACGTCGACTGGGATCGCGGGGCGGGCGTGTTGACGGCCCGCCGGTCGGAGCTGGACGGCGTGACGGTCGACGTCGGGGACACGCCCGACCTGCTGCCGACGATCGCCGTCCTCGGAGCGGCCGCCGACGGGACGACCCGCATCGAGAACGCCGAGCACGTCCGGTACAAGGAGACCGACCGGGTGGCGGCGATGGCCGACGCCCTGGAGCGGATGGGCGCGAGCGTCGAGGAGGAACGGGACAGCCTCACGATCCACGGCGGGGAGACGGACCTCGAGGGCGCGATCGTCCACGGCCGGCGCGACCACCGGATCATCATGGCGCTCGCGGTCGCCGGGCTGGTCGCGGACGGCGAGACGACGATCACCGACGCGGACCACGTCGACGTCTCTTTCCCCGGGTTCTTCCAGGTGCTGTCGGACCTGGGTGTCGACGTCGACCGGTGAGATACACTGCCCGGGCGCGTTCGTGACGTGATTCGCCAGGGATGCCGAATGTGTTCCCCGAGTCACCGCCGACACCACACCCGCGTCGGGATGATCGCCTCCGCGTGACGGCGGTCGCCGGCCGAAGACATCCTACCGAGGCGGTGTGTGTTCTCAAAGGCTAAATGCCCCCGACCCTCAGTACCCGGTAATGAACGGCAACTCATTCGGCCGGCTCTTCCAGTTCTCGACGTACGGCGAGAGCCACGGCCCGGCCATGGGATCGGTCGTCTCGGGGTGTCCCGCCGGCGTGGAACTGTCCGAGGAGGACGTCCAGCGCGAGCTCGACCGGCGCAAACCCG
>CAYSJP010000159.1:1182-5324 GCA_964431395.1 uncultured Halobacteriales archaeon | reverse complement strand
TCATGAAGAGGTGTTCCTCGATCGGGATCCCGAGCAGGTTCACGCCCGTCCGGAGCTCGATTGCGAACACCCCGATGTGGAGCGTGTACCAGTCCCAGACGTAGGCGATCGGGTACAGCGCCAGGATCGTCCGGCCGGCCCGCCGCAGGGCGCCGGCACGGTACAGGAGGAGAACGGCGACCGACCCGAAGGCGACCTCGCTGGCGAGGTAGGTGTAGGAGCCGAACACCGCGCCGATGTCCGGGACCGCACGAACCGTGGCGATGGCGAATGGCGTGGTGGCAACGCCGGCGTCGGGTAGCACGCCTCGGGGTTAGGAAAGCGGGGCAAAAAGCGTGCCGCGAGTCGGGTGGTAGACGGCCGCCGCCGGTCACTGCGGCAGTTCGTTGACCGTGTACCAGCCCGTGTCGTTCGTCATCGCCTCCCCGTCGTCGGCGTCGACGTCGAGGGAGATCTCGTAGATCCGTCCGACGCGCGAGCCGCCCTCCGGGGCCGTCTCGACCGTCGGCAACTCCAGACTGACCCCTTCGCCGCCCCCGGAGACGGTCGCGCCCGAGACGTCGACGGACGTCTCGTCGACCCGGCCCGACCCGTAGTTGTCGGAGTAGTTGTACGTCCAGTGGCTGACGTCGTAGTTGCCGGCGTCGCCGGCGTCACCGGCGTCGGCCGGCTTCGTGAACGTGATCTCGAAGCCGTTCTCCCGGACGCTGATCGAGTGCATCTCGAAGGGGGTGGTCTCGCCGTCGTAGTCGATGCGCTGGACGCCGTAGGGTGCGCTGCCCGAGGAGCCCCAGCCGCGCTGGGTCTGGCCCAGCCAGAGGCCGTCCCCGGCCGGGGTGAACGCCTCCCGGATCGTCCCACACTGGAGGTCGTCGGCGAAGTCGAACACGGCACCCTGGTACTGGCCGTTGACCTCCTCGAAGGCGACCCGGAGCACCCGCGACTGGGTCTGCTCGCCCGCGAAGATCTGTCCCTCGAAGGGGCCGAAGGCGCCGCCGGTCTCGTCGAAGGTGAGCCCCGCGGTCGCGTTCGACAGGTTGTACGGAATCCAGACGACGGGCCGCTTGCGCATCTCCTTGTACTCGCTGTGGGGAATGCTCTCGAGATCCCGATCCTGGAAGTCCGGGTGCTCGAACAGCGACGCCGGGTGGCCGTAGAAGGCGCCCTCCTCGATGAGCGAGAGGTGACAGACGGGCACCCAGTCGCCCTGGTTGTCGGTGTAGAACACCTCGTCGTCTTCGTTGATTCCGATCCCCGAGGGCGAGCGCAGCCCGCTCGCGTACGGGACGAACTCCCCATCCGGCGTGACCCGGATGTGCCAGCCCCGATACGGGGCGGCGTACTCCATGATGGCGCCGCCGACCGTGGGCGCGCCGGCGCCGTGCCCGAGGTTGAGGTTCAGATGGAAGTTGCCCTCGCTGTCCCGGACGGGGCCGAAGGCGAAGGTGTGGTAGTTGCCCTCGTAGCCCCACCCGTCGTTGATCGTGTGGTACGCCTCGGCGACCCCGTCGTCGTCCTCGTCGACGAGCCGGGTCAGTTCGGGCTTCTGGACGGTGAACACGTCGCCGGACTCGTCGTCGATCCACACGCCGAGCGCCTGGTGGAGCCCGCCCGCGAACAGCGACCACTCGTCGGCGTCGGGGTCGTACTCCCAGACCTGTCCGGGGCGGGACGAGGCGACGAGCGTGCCGTCGTCCCGGGTCGCGAGTCCACCAACCTCCAGGGGTGCATCCGGCGGGTCGATCGTCTCGATCGAGTATCCGTTCGGTGCAGCCATGATTACACCCTCCTCGCGGTGATCGTGACCGAGAACTCCTCGACGCCCGCGGGGACCTCGAGGGTGTCGCCGTTCCACTCTCCCTCCGTCGCCTCCCGCGTTACGTCGTCGCCGTCGCCGGTGTGGAAGTACACTATCCCGGAGGGGGCCTCCTCGAACCCGATCGTGTGTGTCACGCCGAGGCTGCCCGAGACGCCCTCGACGGTGTGGGTGACCTCGTGGCCGTCGACGGTGTACCACAGCCCGGGTGGGTAGGGTTCCTCCCGACAGCCCCGGAACTCGACCGCCGGTTCGGCGTCGGCGTCGCCGATCCGGAGCGGGTAGTCCATCCCACCCACCGGAAACTGCAGGCCGAGTACGTCGGCGGGGTTGTCGCCGCGTCCGCTCCCGTAGTTGATGATCGGGCCGTAGTTGATGAACGCCCCCTGCCAGGCGTACTTCACGCCGCCCGTCGCCGGGTCGAAACAGTAGTTCGTGAGGTCGGGCATCCCGACCGCGAGCGCCTTCGCGGAGGCGCCGGGCATCTGGATCCGCTTGGTCCGGGGCCGGGTCCCGACGTCCATCTCCAGGGACGGGTCCGTCGAGCCCTGGTACTCCATGGGCATCCCGAGGTCCGCCCGGAACGGATCGGTCTCGGCGAGCCGCGGGAGTAACTCGTCGTACGTGCCTCGCCACCCGACGCCGAGCTGGCTCGATCCCGTGGTGTGGACGTACTCGACGCGGAACTCCTGGACGCCCTCCTGGAGGCGCACGCCCTGCTCGACGGCTCCGTCGGTCGCCTCGAGGAACTCGTTTCCGTTGATGTACAGCTTCACGGCGTCGCTGGCGTCGGCCGCGAACGTGTAGGTCCCTGTGGGGAGCCGGCCCCCGATCACGAGCTCGCCCTCGAAGGCGATCGCGAAGTTCTCCTCGCGCTCGGCGACGTCGGTCGACATCGTCTCCCCGTCCAGTTCCCCGCCGCCGGCCGGCGCGAGCGAGTCGAAGTTCGGCATCTCCGAGAAACTCCCCTCGAAGTACTGGTAGACGAGGTTCCGGGGAATCGGTTCGAGTTCCTCGGTTTCGTCTGGGGGTTCCGTGGTGGTCGGCGGCGGATCCGTCCCCGGCTCGGTCGTCGTCTCGGTCGCCGGCGCGGTTCCGGTGGTGGCGTCGGTGTGCGTCGCGGTTTCCTCGGGCGTCCCGTCGCTCCCGCCGTCGTCACCGAGACAACCCGCCGCGCCGCCGACCCCGAGGGCACCCACGCCGGCGACGAACTTCCGCCGGTCCAGCACCCCGTCGTCGGACTCGTTTTCGTTTCGATCGGACTCCATGTCCCCCCGATTCGAGTTCCTCATGATTAAGCCTCGCGGATCACGATTCCGCTGAACTTGGGGTTCTCCTGGGAGGAGACGGCCTCGATCGTGAGCTGGTTGCCGGTGACCTCGACGTCCTCGATCGTCTCGACGTAGGCGGTGTTCGTCCCGCCCGCCAGGCTCGCGAGCGTGCCGCCCGTCTCGAACACCGTCTCATCCTGCATCGACACCTCGAAGATGCGTTCGTTGTCGCCGCCGATCTCCGCGAAATGTAGCGTGACGTCGTAGGTGCCGTTCTCGATCTCGAAGACGTATTCGAGCTGGCCCTCCGCCCAGTGTTCGGTGTGGTAGAGCACGTCGTGTTCGGTGCCGTCGATTTCCTCGAACGCGCAACTATCGCTGTAGGCGTTGGGGATCGGGTTGATGGTGAGGTTCTCGCCCCACCAGACCTCCTCCTCGGTCAGCGCCCGGTTCTCACAGTTTATATCGATGCTCTGGCTCGTCTCGGCGTCGGGTCGGAAGGGGAGGCCGTCGATCGTGACGCGCTCGTCGGTGTGGGAGCCGCCACAGTCGATGGCGATGGGGGCCGTGCCGGGGGTCTTGACGAGAACGGACCGGGTGAGCGTGAGGTCCGCCTCGTCCTCGCCGGCGGCGTAGGCCACCGAGACCGTGAGGTCGTAGGTGCCGCTGGCCGACTCGGGGACCGTCAGTTCCCACTCGGCGGGCTGTTCGCTGAGCTGTTCCAAGGTGTCGAAGCTCGTGCCCTCGACCGGCGTGACCTCCCAGTCGTCGGGCACGTCCATCGTGATCTCGCCGTCCTGGAGGGCGAACAGATAGGGGTTCTCCACGGTGCCGGTGACGGTCACCGTCGATCCGGGGGCGGCCTGTGGAGAGCCGTCGAGGGTGAGAAGCTGGGCCGGGTTCTCCCCGAGGCTGGGCCCGTCAGTGGCCGTCGCGGTGTCGGTCGGCGTGTCGTCCGCCTCCGTGTCAGTCGGCGTGTCGTCCGCCCCGGTGTCGGTGGGTGTGTCGTCCGGCCCGGTGTCGGTGGGGGTGCCGTCGGTCCCTGCGTCGGTCGG
>CAYSJP010000159.1:0-1082 GCA_964431395.1 uncultured Halobacteriales archaeon | reverse complement strand
CGGTGCCCGGATCCAGGCATCGGACGGGGCTGGATACACCAGGCCCGGGTCCTCGGGTGGGGACTCACCAAACGAGGCATTCAAGAGCGTTCGCGATCCAGTTTTTCCTATGGACGCGGAGATCGTGACCCAGGACTACTTCGAGGTCGACATCGACGACCGGTTGAGCGACGCCCGGTCGATCTTCGAGCGGGACAATCCCAAGGCTATCATTGTCACTGACGACGACGAGTACGTGGGTGTTCTCACCCAGAAGCGGCTGCTGGGATCACACATGGAGGACAAGACGAGGGTGTCCGCGGTCACGAAGTCCGCGCCCCGGATCGACCGCCACGACGACGTTCGCGAGGTCGCCCGCATGCTCGTCGAGGGCGGAACCAGGGCCGCGCCCGTCTTCGACGGCGAACGGCTCGTCGGCGTCGTCAACGCCGACGCCGTTCTGGAGAGCGTCCTCGATAGCCTCGACGCCCTCTCCGTCGCGGACATCTACACGACCGACGTCATCACCGTCACCGAGGAGGAGGACATCGGGAGCGTTCTGAATCGCCTCCGGGAACACGGCGTCTCCCGGCTCCCGGTGGTCAACGAGAACGGCTACCTCACCGGCGTCGTCACGACCTACGACGTGGTCGATTTCGTCACCCGGGACATGCAGCGGGCCACCCGGGGGGATCGCTCCGGCCAGAACGAGCGTATGCTCGATCTGCCCGTCTACGACCTCATGACCTCCCCCGTCGAGACGACGACTCCGACCGCGAGCATGCGCGAAGCGGTCGAACTGATGCTCGAAAACGACTACGGCGGCCTGATCGTCACGCCCGAGGAGGACGACCGCCTGGTTGCCGGCGTCGTCACCAAGACCGACGTGCTCCGGGCGCTGTCGATCCGGGAGGAACACCACCTCGACGTCCAGATCACCAACATCGACCTGCTGGATACGATCTCCCGCCAGGAGATCAGGGAAGCCATCCAGGAGGTGGCCTCGAAGTACCGGAAGATGCAGGTCCAGCACGCCCACGTCCGCCTCCACAAACACAAGGAGAAACTCCGGGGGACGCCCCTGATCCAGGCCCAGATCCGCC
>CAYSJP010000158.1:0-5351 GCA_964431395.1 uncultured Halobacteriales archaeon | reverse complement strand
TCGACCAGGAGGAACAACAGCTCCGGGAGATGGTCGACCAGCTCGTCGACGTCGGTGCCGACGCCGTCTTCGTCGACGGCGGTATCGACGACATGGCCCAGCACTTTCTCGCCGAGGAGGGCATCTTCGCACTGCGCCGCGTGAGCAGCGACGACCAGAGCGCCATCGTTCGCGCGACGGGCGCCCGCGCCGTTTCGAACCTCGACGATCTCTCGGCCGAGGACCTCGGGTTCGCCGGCAGCGTCTCCCAGCGCGAACTCGGCGACGACACCTACACCGTCGTCGAGGACGTCGAGGACGCCAAGGCCGTCACGATGATCCTCCGTGGCGGCACCGAACACGTCGTCGAGGAGGTCGAGCGCGCCATCGAGGACGCGCTGGGCGTCGTGCGCGTCACCCTCGAGGACGGCCAGGTGCTGCCGGGCGGCGGTGCACCCGAGATCGAACTCGCCCTGGGGCTGCGTGACTTCGCGGACTCCGTGGGCGGGCGCGAACAGCTCGCGATCGAGGCCTTCGCCGACGCCGCCGAGGTCATCCCGCGCACCCTCGCGGAGAACGCCGGCCTCGACCCGATCGACTCGCTCGTGGACCTCCGTGCCACCCACGACGGTGGCGACACCAGCGCCGGCCTGGACGCCTACACCGGCGAACTCATCGGCATGGAGGAGGAGGGCGTCGTCGAACCCCTCCGCGTGAAGACCCAGGCCATCGAGTCCGCCACGGAGGCGGCCGTGATGATCCTGCGCATCGACGACGTCATCTCCGCGGGCGAACTCAAGGGCGGCTCCACCGACGACGACGACGACGGCGGGCCACCCGCCGGCGGCCCCGGCGGCGGCATGGGCGGCGGCATGGGCGGTATGGGCGGCATGGGAGGCATGGGCGGTATGGGCGGCGGAATGTAAGCCCGGCCGCGTAGCCGCCCGGATCGGTCGCGAACCGATTTCTCTTCTTTCCGAGCCTCTAGCCACCGTGCCTTCGGGGTTCCGACTCCCCGGTAGTGCCGACGCCGAGCACCGTCAGGTTTACGTTAACTGAGTACTCAGTCAACAACGTGACCGACACGAAAACGGAAATCCTGGAGGCGACCGAGACTGTACTCCTCGAGCACGGCTACCACGGCCTCACCACACAGAAGGTCGCGGAGGCGTTCGGCGGAAGCCACTCGCTCGTCCACTACCACTTCGAGACGAAGGAGGACCTCCTCGTCGCGTTTCTCGACCGCTACCGCGGGGAGGTGTCGGCGTTCCTGACCGACATCGAGGACGAACCCCCCGGGGTGCGGCTCGTGACGCTGCTCGAGGCGCTCGGGAGCAACGCGAACCGGCCCCACGCACGCCGGTTGTACCTCGGCGTTCTCGAGTTACAGGCGTATGCGGGCCGCCACGAGGCGTACCGCGAAACGCTCGAGGCGTACAACGAGACGCTGTTTTCGTTCATGGCTGCCACCATCGAGGACGGCGTCGAAGCAGGAGCGTTCGCCGACTGCGATCCGGCGTCCACCGCCCGCCTGTTGCTCGCGGCCGTCCGCGGGGCGTTAGTCGAGGAGTGTACCGTCGGCGTCGATGTCGTCGAGGGGATCGTCTCGGATGCGTTACTCGAGCACGTCCTGGGGGATCTGTACGTCGAGGACTCCCCCGAGATCGACATCCCGACTCCCGACGAATCGGTGACGGCCACCGAATACGAGCCGGGTGGAAGCGAATGACGACCACGCTCACCGCCGTCGCCGGTCTCTCGATCGCGTTTCTGGGCCACCCCGGATTCAGTTTCCTCCGGGACCGGTTCAAGGTGTCCGATCCGACCGGATGGGACGATCGCGTCATCTCGGATCTGAGCAAGTGGCTCCTGACGGGGCTGTTGCTCGGATACCTGCTCGCGATCGAGGGGGACTCCCTCTCGTCGATCGGCGTCGCCTTTCCGGAGGCGATCCCCCTCGGAGGCGGGCTGTCGGGGCTGCTGGGACTGGTCGTCTGGTGGATCGTTGGCACGGTCGGAACGGCCGCACTGACGAGCGTCGTGTACGTGATCTACGATCGGTTCGGGCTCACCGTCCCCGGGGAGTTCGTCGAGGATCAGTCTGCCCGGTCGTACCCTGCCATGCTGTTTACCGCGGTGACCGCCGGCGTCACGGAGTCAGTGCTGTACGGCGCGTATCCGATCGAGCGCCTCACGACGCTCACCGGGAGCGTCATCGTCGCCGGGACGATCACCTGGCTCGTGTTCACCGCCGTCCACTACATGGGGGATACCTTCTCCCTCGAGGAGACGGTGTACATCGGCATCCCCGCACTGTCGGTGACGGTTCTGTACGTGCTCTCCGGAAGTCTCCTCGTCATCGTTCTCGTACACAGCACGGTGAACACGCTGTCGTTCGTGACCTGATCCTGCTGGGACACCCAGGAGTCCGATCCCGATACGTCGCCGGGCGGTCGCTCGCAGCCCCGTTACTCCGGCACGTCCAGGTCGAACTGGCGGTTCTCGACGGGGGCGTTCAACACGACCGAGGTGTTCGACTCGTTGACGTCCGGATCGGTGAGGACCGTCTTGATCTCGTCGTTCATGTCGTCGGTGTCCTCGAACTTCGCGACGGCGATGATGTCGTAGTCGCCGGTAACCTCGTACACCGACACTACCTGCTTGCGGTCCTCCAGGCGGTCGGTGATGTCGGGAAGAGCGTCGCCTTCGACTTTGAGCTGTATGATCGCGGTGACGTCGTAGCCGACCTCCTCGTAACCGACGACGGGGGCGTATCCCCGGATCACCCCGTCCTCCTCCAGGTCGGAGAGGTGGTTCGAGACGGTCGTCACGGAGACGTCCAGTTCCTCGGCGAGGCTCCGCAGACTCGCCCGGCCGTCCGCGAGCAGTGCGTTGATCAGTTCGGCGTCGAGGTGTTCGTACGTCATTGTTTCTACAAAACGACCCCTCCCTTTATAACTTTACGAATATGCAATTTTCCGCCTTCCGGGAAGCTTTGCACAAAACAGTAGGGTTTTAATATCGGGTGTCTTGGGTTGAGACGTCGATTAACATGACAAACGGAAGTCTCACATCAGCGGAGGAGGACGTGCTGGACAGCATCGATGAAAACGATATCGACTTTCTGCGACTCCAGTTCACCGACATCCTCGGTACGGTAAAGAACGTGTCCATCCCGGCCGACCAGGCCGAAAAGGCGTTCACGGAGGGTATCTACTTCGACGGCTCCTCGATCAGCGGCTTCGTCCGCATCCAGGAATCGGACATGCGCCTCAAGCCGGACGCCGAGACGTTCGCGATTCTGCCGTGGCGGAGCGACGCGGAAAACGGGGCCGCGCGACTCATCTGCGACGTCATCAACACCTCGACCGGAGAACCGTTCGAGGGCGACCCGCGCTACGTGCTGAAGGAGGCGATCGACGAAGCAGACGAACACGGCTTCGAGGTCAACATGGCTCCCGAGCCGGAGTTCTTTCTGTTCAAGACCAACGAAGACGGCTATGCGACCACCGAGTTCGCCGACCACGGCGGGTACTTCGACCTCGCCCCGAAGGACCTCCAGAGCGATGTCCGGCGTGAAATCATCTTCACGCTCGAGGAGATGGGCTTCGACATCGAGGCCAGTCACCACGAGGTCGCACAGGGGCAGTACGAGATCAACTTCGAGTACGCCGACGCGCTGACGACGGCCGACAACGTTGCGACCTTCCGGTTCGTCGTCCGTGCCGTCGCCGCCCAGCACGACCTGCATGCAACGTTCATGCCGAAACCGGTCCCGAAGATCAACGGGTCGGGCATGCACACCCACATGTCCTTCTTCGAAGATGGCGAGAACGCCTTCCACGGGGAGGGCGACTTCAATCTCAGCGAGACGGCACTCTCGGCTCTCGCAGGAATTCTCGATCACGCGCCGGCGATCACGGCCGTGACCAACCCGACGGTGAACTCGTACAAGCGCCTCGTGCCCGGCTACGAGGCCCCGGTGTACGTCGCGTGGTCCGACCGTAACCGCTCGGCACTCATCCGAAAGCCGGCTGCCCGTATTCCGGCAGCGACCCGGTTCGAAGCCCGCTTCCCGGACCCGTCGTGTAATCCGTATCTCGGGTTCGCCTCGCTCATCAATGCCGCGATGGACGGGGTCAAACGCGGCCTCGAGGCACCGGAACCGATCCGCGAGAACATCTACGAGTTCGACGAGGACCAGATCGACGAGTACGGTATCGAAACGCTGCCGAAAAACCTCGGAGACGCCGTCGAGGCGCTCGAAGCGGACGAGGTCATTCTCGACGGTCTCGGCGACCACGTCGCCGAAAAGTTCGTCGAAGCCAAAAACGAGGAGTTCACCGAGTACCTCGTCAGCGTCTCCGACTGGGAGATCGACCGTTACCTCGAGAAGTTCTGATCCCGGCGACTCTCACCCCGTCCGAACACGGGGGTTTCCGTCGGGCGGTCGATGCGGTAATTGCCTACAACAGTCATTATCACTCCGCGCATATGTCGACGAAGTTCCGTAGCACGGCGAGACCGGCCTCGCCGCTCTTTTCGGGGTGGAACTGCGTGCCGAACACGGTCCCGGAGTCGTCGGCGACGACGCTGGCGAACTCGCCGCCGTACTCGGTCGTCGCGACGGCCGCGTCCGGGTCCTCGGGTTCGGCGTAGTAGGAGTGGACGAAGTAGGTGTACTCGCCGTCGATGCCGTCCATGAGGGGGTGGTCGCGGACCACGTTCAGGTCGTTCCACCCCATGTGGGGCACCGTCTCACCCCGGAACCGGACGTTTCGCCCGGGTATCAGGTCCAGCCCGCGGGCGTCGCCCTGGCCCGCGTGGTCGGCCTCTTCGGACTCGGTGAGGAGCATCTGCATGCCCAGACAGATGCCGAAGAGGGGGGTCTCGGAGTCGGCGACCGCGAGCAGGTCCTCCCGGAGCGGTTCGGCGTTCTCCATGCCCTCGGAGAACGCTCCCACGCCGGGCAGGACGACGCCGTCGGCGGCGTGGATCGCCCCGGAGTCGGCGGTGATCTCCACGTCGGCGCCGGCGCGTTCCAGGCCGCGGACCGCGCTCCGGAGGTTGCCCAGTCCGTAGTCGACGACGACCACCTCGGCGGCCCGCTGGCGTGACGTGCTCATGGCCCTTCCTACGACGCCCCCGGGCAAGTCGTTTTCCTTCTCACAGTTACTGATAACAATTACCTTTCCCACCGGTTACTCCCCCACAGCAGGTAACGGACCAACCGACTCCCCACGGCGTAACCTGTTGGTTAGATTAAGATAATGTGCGTGGTGGCGGTAGGCATCTACGCACATGGACTACGATCGCCGAACCCTGTTACGGCTGGGTGGTCTCGCCGCGGCCGGCGCGCTCGCGGGCTGTAC
>CAYSJP010000157.1:0-5419 GCA_964431395.1 uncultured Halobacteriales archaeon | reverse complement strand
TACGGCTGCTCCGGAGGAGTTACGCCCTCAAACTCGGGGTCGCACTCGTGGCGATCATCGCCCTCGTTGCAGGGCTAGGCGTCGTCACTGCCCAGGAGGCCTCCGAGCAGGTGCGAGACGAGGCACGGAACGAACTCACGACGACTGCGGAGATGCAAAGTGGCGAACTGGAGGCGTGGCTCGACAGCGTCGAGCGGGAAGCGCGGTTGACCAGTGCACATCCGGCCGTCGAGAGCGGCGATCGATCGACGATCCAGGAACATCTCGACGGGATCGCCCGGGATGACCGGCTTCCGGACGCCGTTGCCGGCGTCCATTACGTCACGACCGCCGATATGAACATCTCGGCGAGTTCCCGCACGGAGATGCGTGGCGTGAACGCCGACGAGCAGGGCGCACCGTTCGCGACTGATCCGCCGGCGTTCGAGGGTCCGGATGACACGCACGTCTCAGCGCCGTTCCGGGTGCCGATCACCGAGTTCCCCATCCTGGCCGTCCTTTCGCCCATCGAGGGCCAGGATGCGATCGTCGTGTACATGATCAACGTGAGCGAGCGGACCGAGTCGCTCACACAGCCGGGCGAGGAATCGTTCACCGTCGTGGTTAACGGCGATGGACGGTTCGTTGCCCACCCCGACGGGGAGAAGATCGGCTCCGAGCACGGCGGCGACGCCGAGTCGGTTCAGCAAGGGATCGCCGGCGAGGTCGGGTTCAATCTGATGAACGGTGACGGCGACGCCGACGATGAAAACGCAACCGGGGAGATGGCTATGGGGTACGCGCCGACCGGGGACGAGGACTGGGTCGTGATGGTCCACCAGCCACGCTCGGAGGCGTTCGCGCTCGCCGGCTTCGTCAGATCGAACCTGACCGGGCTCGTCCTGATGGCCGTCGTGAGCCTCGCGGTCGTGGGCGCGACCGTCGGGTCCAGTACCGTCATCTCGCTGCGCCAGCTCTCGGAGCGCGCCGAGCAGATGGCAAACGGCGACCTCGATGTGCCCCTCGAGAGCGACCGATCGGACGAGATCGGGACGCTGTATGCCTCCTTTCGAAACCTGCGAGACTCGCTTCAAGAGCGGATTAGAGAGGCCGAGGGGGCCCGTGAGGATGCCGAGGCCGCACGCAGGGACGCCGAGGAGTTGAACGCCGATCTGGAGAGGACGGCGGGGGCGTACGCGGACGTGATGCAAGCGTGTGCGGAGGGCGATCTGACCCGCCGCGTCGACGTCGACACCGACAACGAGGCGATGGCATCGATCGGGCGGGCGTTCAACGGCATGGTCGCGGAGACCGAGGAGACCGTGGCGACGCTCAAGGAGTTTGCCGCCGAGGTCGCCGGCGCGACCGACCGCGTCCTCGAGGAGACCGGCGAGGCCCAAGACGCGAGCCGAGACGTCAGCGACGCCGTCAGCGAGATCCGCGAGGGCGCTCACACCCAAGACGAGACGCTCCAGGAGGTGACCCGGGAGATGGACCGCCTCGCCGCCTCGACCGACCAGGTCACGGACACGGTCGGGTCGGTGGGCGAGACCACGCGCCAGGCTGCCGAGGCAAGCGAAGCCGGGCAGGCGGCCGCCGAGGAGGCCATCGACCGGATCGACACCGTCGAGGCGGAAGCCGAACGCGCCGTCGAGCGGATCGACCAGCTCAACGACGAGATGGACGCCATCGGCGAGATCGTCGACGTCATCCGGGAGATCGCCGATCAGACGAACCAACTCGCGCTGAACGCTTCGATCGAGGCCGCCCGGACCGGCGAGGGTAGCGAAGGGTTCGCCGTCGTCGCCGACGAGGTCAAGAGTCTCGCCGAAGAGACGAAGGAATCGGCCGCGGAGATCGAGGATCGAATCGATCGCCTCCAGGCACGCACCGAGTCGACGACCGAGCGTGTTCGCGAAACCGGACAGACGGTCACGGACGTCGTCGGGACCGTCCAGGAGGCGCTGGAAGAACTCGAGCGGATCGTCGCCGGGGTCGAAGCCGTGGATGATGGGATGAACGATATCGACGACGTGACCGCGGACCAGGCCGACGCCTCCCGGACGGCCTCTTCGCGGGTCGAGGACGTCGCCGCGATCAGCCAGCAGACGGTCGAGGGTGCCGAGTCGGCCGCCGAGATCGCCGATCGGCAGGTCGCGGACTTAGACACCGTCTCCGACCGCGCCGCGGCGCTACGCGACCGGGCGTCGACGCTCGAGGAACTGCTCGATGAGTTCCGTGTCTCGGGAAGCGACGACGACGCCGCCGGAACCACAGATGCGTCCCACCGACAGGTGGGAGCGGGGGACGACTGACAATGGCATTCGAAATCACCGTTACGTACGCGATCGGCACCGTCAGCATGATAGTCGGGACCGTTGCCCTGCTCGTGGGACTGCGATCACGAGCGCGTGAGTATCCGTGGCGGTACGCGGCGCTCGCGGGGGTGACGGGCATCGCCACCGTCGCCTACGCCGCGATGGCGGCCGAGATCGGCGTCGTTACCGTCGACGGCGAGCCGGTGTTCGTGGCCCGGTATCTCGATTGGCTCGTGACGACGCCGCTTCTGTTGTTGTACATCGGCCTCCTCGCGGGGGCCTCACGGCGGATCATCGGATCTGTAGTCGGCCTAGACGTCGTCGTGATCGCCCTCGGGATGGCCGCCTCGCTCACCGCGTCCGGGTTGCGGTACGTCGCCTTCGGGATCGCGAGCGTCGCCTTTCTGGGCGTGCTCTATCTCATCTACCGTCCGATGACGCGGGCCGTGCGGGAGCGCGACCGGGGCGATGCCGCCTTGTTCCTCAAACTGCGCAACGTCATCGGCGTGCTCTGGCTCCTGTACCCGATCGTCTGGCTCGCCGGGCCCCCCGGGATCGGTCTGATGGGTATCGAGACGACCGCCGTGATCGTGGTGTATCTGGACGTCCTCACGAAGGTCGTCTTCGGCGCGATCGTGCTCAACGACCGGGGAACGTTCGCGCCGGGGCGGGTCCGCCAACCTACCGGCGTCGATACCTCATAATATACACCCGGACACGAACCGTTCGACGGGATCGTTCCTCGATCGGCCGGGAGAACTCGTGGTGACCCGACGCACTCACTCTGCGTGTTGACTCATTCGTGTCCGGGTGTACAACCGTTTTCCTCACGGTTGACAGTACTACTCCCCGGATCCGCCGGTGGCCGGTTCGTCCGTGTGCCGCCCCCGGAATCCCGGGTACTTCCGGACGGTGAGTCAACGGGGTTCCGTTTTCACCGGGCGCAGGAACGTCGTCGCCAAACCGGCGATCACGAGCAACCCGGCGCCGAGCTGGAAGGTGGGATTCCAGCCGATGCTCACGATGAGCCCGCTCGTGACCGTGCCGCCGACGACGCCGCCCCACAGCTTCGCCGAGTACAGGAGCGCGTAGTTCTCCGAGGAGTGGCTCGTGCCGTAGTAGTCCCCCACGAGACTCGGGAACACCGAGAAGATGGGGCTCCGAAAGAACGCTGCCGCGGCGATCAGGGCGATGAACGCGGTACCCAGTCCCTCGTTCGCGACCAGCGTCACTCCCGCGAGGCTGGCGCCACAGACCACGAGCGACAGGACGACGGTCCGTTCGCGTCCGATCCGGTCGGACAGCGTCCCCCCGACCGCCACCCCGGCACCGTCGCTCAGCGCAACGAGCGACGCCGCTCCGGTGGCCGCCGCTGCGGGAAGCGTCATCGCCTCGGCGTAGGCGACGACCTTCCCGATGATCATCAGACCGACGCCGTTGACGATCACGAACACCGCGTACAGGAGCCAGAACTGCCAGGTCCGGATCGTCTCCCGCCACGTGTACCCTACCCCCGCCGTCGGGACTCCCCCACTCCCGTCCGGCTGTGGGTCCGGTTCGTCCGCTTCCGGCCGTGGCTCCGGAGGCCCGTCCGCTTCCGGCCGTCGATCCAGGTCAGCGTCGTCCGGAGCGTCGGTCGGTTTCGCCTCCGTGCCGGCACCCTCGCCGTCTCCGGGGTCGCGGATGAACGGAACGCCGACGAGTGCCAGGAGTCCGACGACGGCGGCCAGTCCCAGAAGCGTCCCGACGAAGTCCGCGTCGATCCGACCCCTGATGAGGAGGACGAAGACGAAGCTCATCCCGGCGTAGGAGGACGCGGTGACCCCGGTCGCCAGCCCGCGCCGGTCGTCGAACCACTTCACGGGCGTGTTGATCATCACGGTGTACACCGACCCCGATCCGACACCGCCGAGCGCGTAGGCGACGTACAGAAACCCGGCGTTCGGCGCGAAGGCGGTGCCGGCGTACCCGGCAGCCATCAGGACTCCCCCGGCCGCCAGCGGCAGGCGGGGGCCGTACCGGTCGCGCACCCACCCCGCCGGAAACTGCGACACCGTCTGAAAGATCACGAACAGCGTGAACACGGTTCCGAGCGCCGTCTCACCCACCCCGACGCTGGCGCCGAGCGGGACCCGGATCGACGACCAGCTGAACTGGTAGGATCCCGCGGCCCCCATCCCCACCGCTGCGACGACGAGCAGCCACCAGCGCGAGGGGCGAAAATCCGGTCGGAACCTCACGTCGTTTCCTATCGATGGGCGGCGCATAATGCTGTCCATCCCGGTCACTCGACCGCCCGCGACCCGAGGCCGCCTGAACGCTTTTGTCGGTCCGCCACCGCCACCCGGTATGGCGATCGGAGACGTCGAGGCGATCGAGGGAGTCCCCGGGACGCACTACGTCGACACCGGGATGTACGACACGCCGGGCTACGGCGCGGTGTACGTGATCGACGCCGAGCGCCCGGCGCTGGTCGAGACTGGCATCGGGGCCGACCGCGAGCGCGTCCTGGACGCGATCGGGGCCGCGGGGCTCTCCCCGCCGGACGTCGAGGTCATCGCGGTCACCCACGTCCACCTCGACCACGCCGGCGGCGCGGGCTTTCTCGCCGCGGACTGCCCGGACGCGACGGTGTACGCCCACGCGATCGGCGCGCCCCACCTGATCGATCCCGCGCGGCTCTGGGAGGGGACGAAGGCGGCCGTCGGCGGCCAGATCGAGTACTACGTCGAGCCCCGCCCGATCCCCGGGGAACGGGTCGTCGAACTCGAGGACGGCGACGAGATCGACCTGGGAAACCGGCTGCTCCGCGCCCACCACGCCCCGGGTCACGCGCCCCACCAGGTCGTCTTCGAGTACCCCGGCGCGTCCGCCGTCTTCGTCGGCGACGCCGCCGGGCTGTACGTCCCCGAGCGCGACGTGGCCTACCCCACCAGCCCGCCGCCGAACTTCGACCTCGAGGAGGCGATCGCGGACACCGAAACCGTCGCCGACCTGGACCCGGAACGGCTCCTGTACACGCACTTCGGCCCCGCGCCGACGGGGGAGGGGGCCGACCCCGCGACCCTGCTCGCCGCCTACGCCGACCGCCTCCGGGCGTGGGTCGACGACGTCGAGCGCGC
>CAYSJP010000156.1:959-5456 GCA_964431395.1 uncultured Halobacteriales archaeon | reverse complement strand
TCACCTGAACGGATCGCTGCAGTCGATAACGGGGCCGTGGTTCGGGCAGACGTACTTGCAGTGGCGCTTGTAGAGGTGCTCCCCGCAGTTCGGGCACGTCGGCACGTTCGACGCGTCCTCCCCGGCCATCTCACTTCTCGATGATGCTCTCCTCGACGGCCTCGCCGAAGTGCCGCGCCGTTTCCTCGTAGTGGACGAGCACCTCGTCGCCCGCCTCGAGGTCCGTCACCGACTTGCGGCCCTCGCGGGTCGCCACGCGGATCGTCTCGGCGTTCTGCAACAGCGTCTCGATGCGGTCCTCGCCGTCGTCGGTTTCGATCCTCGCCCCGACGCGGAACATCGGGCGCTTCTCGATCTTGGCGCGCCCGACGATCGCCTCGCGGGTGTCACCCTCCCGGTCGACGATCTGGACGTCGTCACCGCTCGACAGCTCCGCGAGGTACTTCGTCTCCCCGCCCGGGGTCCTGGCGTAGGCGTGGACCGCGCCGGCGTTCACCCGGAACGGTCGGGAAGCGACGTACGGCGAGTCCGCAGTTTCGGCGTGAACGAAAAAGAGTCCGCGGGACATCGACCCGACGAGCATTCCCTCCTCGTCGTCCATCATCGACCCGGTATCGACACACACTCGATCGGCGGAGCCGGCGGGCTCGACCGTCGTGACCTCCGCCCACTGGAGGTCGAGCGATTCCCGGTCGGCGGCGTCCCGGACCTCGACCGTCCGGCGGATCTCGTCGGGGTCGTCGGAGTCCAGCAGGACGGCGTCGGCACCCAGCTCGAGCGTCTCGAAGGCGGTCTCGGCCTCCTCGGCGGTCGTGACGCCGGCGATCAGCGTCGTCTCCTCGCCGATCCGGGCGATGAGATTTTCCAGGGGGATGATCCGCCAGTCCTCGCCGACGACGATCGTGTACTCGGCGTCGTGGGCCGCCTGCTGGGCGAACGCCTCGTAGTCCTCGTCGAGGATGCGCACGAAGGCGCCGGAGGCGTCGCCCCGGCGAATCGCGGTGAGATCGGCCGATCCGGAGAAATCCGAGGGGAGACCGACCGTCCCGTCGCCTTCCCCGTCCTTGCCGGTGATCACCGTGTCGGGGTCGCTCGGCGCCTCCTCCACGGCGTCGATCACCTGTACGTCGTCGGAGCTGAAGGCCGCGACGTTCACGTTTCCCAGTTCCCGCACCCGGTCGACGTCGTACTCGTCGACGAGCACCCAGTCGACGCCGGCCTCCAGACCGGCGGTGATCCTTCGCTTGCGGTCCTCCCAGTCGCCGACGGAGTCGTCGGCCTTCAGCCAGACGGCACGCGTCATGTCCGGACCCTCGCGGGGGTCGTCCTTGAACGTGCCGCTTGTCGCACGGGTGAGGGTCACACACCGCCCGTCGCGTTCTACTCCGATTCTTCCATCGCCCTGACGGGGACCGCCATCTCTATGCCGGCCTCTTCGAACCGCTCCCGGATGTTCCGGTTCACCTCGTCTCGTATCCCCTTCCACCGCTCGATCTCCTCGATGTGGTACTGGAGCCTGATCCGTATCCCCCAGTCGGCGTGTTCCCAGAACCAGGCCCCCGTCCGTTCGGTGTCGATCCCGTCGACGGCGTTCACCGCTCCCTCGGCGAGGTCGATGGCGGTCGCTACCTCCTCCGACGACGTTTCGTAGGCCAGCGTGAGAAACGTCTTGATCCGTCTGTCCGGCTCGGAGCTGATGTTTCTCACGTCGGTGCTGGCGATCATCGAATTCGGGACCGTCACCAGCCGGCCGTCGAAGTCGCGTATCTGCGTGGTCCGGAGCCCGATCTCCTCGACGGTGCCGACGACCTCGCCCACTTCGACCAGGTCGTCGACGAGGAACGGTTTCGTGGAGAAAATGTGGATCCCCCCGAAGATGTCGGTCAGCGCTCGTCTCGCGGCGAACGCGACCGCCAGGCTGCCGATCCCGAGGGAGGCGATGATGGCGTTGACGTTGTACCCGATGGAGTCCAGGATGACGACCCCCGCGACCGACACGATCGCGATGTTGGTCATTCTGCTCACGATCGGGATCAGCGCGTCGTCGAGTTTCGAATTGGTTCGCTCGGCGTACTCGCCGATGTACGTACTGATGAGTCCGTCGGTCAGCCGCACGGTCGTCCAGGCTATCAACGCGATGACGAGTGACTCGATACCGACACTCACTACCGATTCGATCGGTTCGACCGGGGTCAAAACCAGTTCCCCGACGGCCGCCGCCCCCACCACCCCGAGCAGTATGACGGGTCTCCCGAGCGCGTACAGAATGATGTCGTCGATCTCGGTTTTGGTCGTGTCGGCTCTTTGCTTGAGCCGCGTCTCGTAGACGAAGCTCAGCGACCGGCCGAGAACTGCTCCGGCCGATACGATCGCAAAAAACAGCAGATACTGTGAGATCGTGCTCCCCAGATACGTTTCCGACAGCAATGCATCACCTGCCATACTCCATCCAGTCTTCCAGACGATACATAACTCTGGCGTCGTGGTCCACGCGAGTCCCTCCGAGACACCCGCTACGTGCCAGGCAGACGCCCGGATCGATCGGTCGAGCGAAACGCGGAATGCCGGCGGCCCGTTTACGCCTCGACGGCTAGTCCGGCGCGCTTGGCGGCCTCCTCGGCGCCGGCGTCGTCGTGGATGACGGCGTGGATCGCGCGGGTGATCTTTCCCGGGCTCTCGTGCTGGAAGATCGATCGACCCATCGACACGCCGGAGGCGCCGGCGTCCATCGCGCCACGAACCATGTCCAGCGTCTCGGTGTCGGTGCCCTTCGAGCCGCCGGCTATCACGACCGGCAGCGACGTGGACTCGACGACACGCCCGAAGGTGTCGGCGCTCCCCGAGTAGGCCGTCTTGACGATGTCGCCGCCGAGTTCCTCCGCGAGGCGGACCGCCTGCCCCAGGTCCTCCGCGAACGCCTCCGGATCGGTCTCCCGGACCTCGTGGCCACGGGCGTAGGCCATCACGAGCGTCGGCATCCCGAGCCGGTCGGCCTCGCTCGTCACCCTCGCGAGCCCCTCGATCTGGTCGGGCTCGTACTCCGAGAAGACGTTGATGTGAAAGGAGACTGCGTCGGCCCCGGCCCGGACGGCGTCCTCGACGGTACCCGTCCGGCGCTTGTCGTTCTCGGAGGCTCCCTTGTTCGTCGACCCGTTGAGGTGGATGATGTAGCCCGCGTCGTTCAGGTTCCCGTGGACCCTGCCGGCGATGCCCCGCTGGGTGAGAATGGAGTCGGCACCCCCCGCCGTGATGCGATCGATCGTCGATTCGACGTCCACCAGTCCCTCGACGGCGCCCATCGTGATGCCGTGGTCCATGGGGACCATGAGGTACTTGTCCCCTGTCCCGATCCGCGACATCCGCGCTGACTTCCCCGTACTCATAGATATGTGAGTATGTGGCAAGTGATCGGTATCATTGTTCCGATTGTGTCCGACGACCGGACCCCCCATGTCAGCCCCGACAACCGGTGGTCGACTGATAACGACACGAGCGACGAGCCCGGTGGCGATGGCCCCCGACGCGACCCGGGGCCCGTCGATCACTCGACGTGCGGGGACACGCCGGCACCCCGCACCGCACCCTGTTTGAGTTCCCGCGCCTTCGCTTCGAGGCGTTCGGCGACTTCCTCCGTCGGGTCGCCCGCCTCGTCGCCCCCGGCGACGTCGTCGGACTCCGTCCCACGGGCTTTCGAAGCCCCTTCGGCAACGATGTCGACCAGCGCGGAGCCGACGATGATCCCGTCTGCGCCCCCGCCGACGATGCGCTCGGCGTGCTCGCCCGTCTTGATGCCGAACCCGACGGCCTTCGGGACGTCCCAGTCGGTGATGCGTCTCAGGCTCTCCTCGGTGCGGTCGCTCACGTCCTCGCGGGCGCCGGTCGTCCCCAGCCGCGCCTGGACGTACACGTACCCCGACACCTGCTCGCGCATCCGCTTTAGCCGGTCGCCCTCGGTGGTGGGCGCGACGATGAACACCAGATCCAGGCCGAACTCGTCGCAGGCTTCCCGGAGGGGCCCGGCCTCCTCGGCGGGCAGGTCCGGGACGACGAACCCGTCGATGCCGACCTCGGCCGCGCGCTCGACGAACGGGCGTGGGCCCTCGCCGTCGCCGTACTGGTAGATGAGGTTGTAGTAGGTCATACAGACCAGCGGGACCGACACGTCGAGATCCGTCACGAACTCGAAGAACCGGTCTGGCGTCATCCCGGCGTCCAGAGCGCGCACGATCGCCTCCTGGATCGTCGGGCCCTCGGCGATGGGTTCGGAGAACGGAAGGCCGAGTTCGATCACGTCCGCACCGCCCCGTTCGAGCGCCTCGACGTATTCGAGGGAGGCCTCGTAGCTGGGGTCACCGGCACAGAGATACGGGACGAAGGCGGGACCGTCCTCGAAGGCTGCTTCCAGACTCACAGCGAGCCACCTCCGACCTCGCGGAAGATGCTCATGTCCGGCGCGATGTCCAGGTCCCGCCCCTGGGTCTCCTCGATGACCGTCTC
>CAYSJP010000156.1:0-949 GCA_964431395.1 uncultured Halobacteriales archaeon | reverse complement strand
GAGCCCGAGTTCGATGACGTCCGCGCCGCCCCGTTCGAGCGCCTCGACGTATTCGAGCGAGGACTCGTAGTCGGGATCGCCCACCGCGAGATACGGGACGAAGGCGGGCCCGTCGGCGAACGCCCCGGCGAGGCGGCTGCCGGCGGCCGATCCCACCATCTACATCCCCCCCTCGAAGACGCTCATGTCGACGTCGACGTCGAGGTCGTGGTTCTCCGACTGCTCGAGAACGGTCTCCAGGTCCTTGTCGCCCCGCCCGGAGACGTTCACGACGGTGAGGTCGCCCACCTCGCCGGGGTGTTCCTCGAGGTAGCCGAAGGCGTGGGCGGTCTCCAGCGCGGGGATGACCCCCTCGGTCTGGGAGAGCCGGTGAAACCCTTCCAGGGCGGCCGTATCGTCCACGTTCACCGGCGTGACCCGCCCCTGATCGACCAGGTGGGCGAGTTCGGGGCCGACGCCGGCGTAGTCCAGCCCGGCGGAGACGCTGTGGGACTCGACGATCTGACCGTCGCCGTCCTGCAGGAGCTTCGTGCGCGCGCCGTGCAACACGCCCTCCTCGCCGGTCGATAGCGAGGCGGAGTTGGGCGCGACGCCCTCCGCTTCGTCGACGCCGAGGCTGCTCCCCCCGGCCTCGACCGCGAACAGGTCCACGCCCCCGTCGTCGACGAAGTGCGCGAACGCGCCCATCGTGTTCGAGCCGCCGCCGGCACACGCCAGCACCGAGTCGGGGAGTCGACCCGTCTGCTTCTGGATCTGCTCGCGGATCTCCTCGGAGATCACCGAGTGGAACTCCCGCACCATCGCGGGGAAGGGGTGGGGGCCGACGATCGAGCCGATGACGTAGTGGGTGTTCTCGACCGTCGTCGCCCAGTCCCGCATCGTCTCGGAGATGGCCTCCTTCAGCGTGCCGCGGCCCGTGGTGACGGGATTCACCTCCGCGCCGTTGAGT